>NZ_JBYOKU010000005.1:0-235341 GCF_057799175.1 Pseudomonas sp. 14P5.3.2
CCCCCCCCCCCCCCCCACCAAACCCCGCTCCCACAGGGAGTGATGTGGATCAGCGGGCGGCTACGCGTTTTTTCAAATAGTTCATGATGACTTTTTCATCTTCCGGTTTATCCGGACGCGGCAACTGTTGCGGCCAGGATTTCTGGCTCAGCAGTTTTTTCTGCTGGCTCTCGTCCCAACGCAGAATCTCCCGCGAGGCACATTCCCACCATTCGTGCCGGCAAACGCTGTAGTACGGATCTTCCGGCGCAGCGCTGCCGTACAGCAGATCGCGACCGACCTTGCGCAACGCACCTTTCTGATTGCGCAGCTTCCATTTGATTTTCAATCGGCGCCAGGCAGACGGGAACGGTTTGACCCGTGGCACGTCGGTACACAGGTCCACCAGGCGCTGGCTGAACTGCTCGCCGTGCTGGGAGAAGAAGTACGTCTGCATCGCGTGGAAGAAGCGTTTTTCCGCGAAGTAGTGGTAAACGTGTTTGCGCGCCTCTACCACCTGACGCTTGCGCATGGCGTACGACAGCGCGATCTGCTCAATGGTATGGATTTCGAAGCCGCCGAGTGTCCATTCATCGATCAGTCGGATCGACTCTTCGAAGAGCGCCGAATCCGCTTCGGTCACGCCGCACAAACCGCTGTTATAGAGTTTGAAACCGTTATCCGGCGTCACACCGTGCACGCGCAGATCGCGGCCGAGTTTCTGATAGTCGCTGCGCTGGTGCACATCTTTCCAGTTGTACTCGAAGCGATCCATCACCGAGCGGTTCGGCTCGATGAATTTGAACAGTTGGCTCGGGTGACGGGTGAACAAGGTGTCGGTGTCGACGAACAGGGTCTTTTCCGCCCACTGCATACCGGCGGCGATGGCGCAGGCCTTGCGTCGGTGGTGATAGCCATGAGTGCCTTGCCAGCGGGTCTGGGTCGCTTCGTCCAGCAACACCGTGTCGACCGGCCAGCCGGCGTAGTCCTCGGGGCGATCGGTGAGAATCCTGATGGCCGGCCGGTCGCCGTTTTTGGCTTGGGACAGCGCGGTCAGGATGCTGAACTTGGCTTCGCGCCGGTATACATCCTGATTGCCGTAAACCAGGTAAAGCAGTTGATGACGAACTTTCGTGAGGGGTGTTACCAGGGAATCAATACAACTCATCCGAAAACAAAATCCTTGTACAAAAAAAAGCGCTGCCGCTCAGGCAGCGCTTAAAACGGTGCCGGGCATTCGAAACGCAGGCGTTCGCCGGTTTGCGGGTGGGTGAAGCTCAGCATGCTCGCGTGCAGACACAGGCGAGGCCACGCCGCCAGGGCCTGTTCGTGGGCGTAGAGGCCGTCGCCCAGCAGCGGGTGACCGATGGACAGCATGTGTACGCGCAACTGGTGCGAGCGACCGGTAATCGGCGTCAGTTCCACGCGGCACCAATCGCCACAACGCTCCAGCACGCGCCAGAAGGTCAGTGCGTGTTTGCCGAATTCGTGGTCGACCACATGCCGCGGTTTGGTCGGCGGGTCGTAGCGCAGCGGCAGATCGATGCTGCCGCTGTCCAGTTCCGGCTGACCCCAGGCGAGGGCGGTGTAGGCCTTTTCGGTTTCACGATCGTGAAACTGGCGGGACAGTTCGCGATGGGTATCGGGGTCTCGGGCCAACAGAATGATGCCGGAGGTTTCCCAGTCCAGACGATGGACGATGCGCGCTTCGGGGTAGCCGTTTTCCTGCAGGCGAGTGATCAGGCAGTCCTTGTTGTCGTCGGCGCGACCGGGCACCGAGAGCAGCAAGGTTGGTTTGTCGACCACCAGTACGGCGGCGTCCTGATGAATGATGCGGATGTTGGACAGCGGCATTAAAACAGCCTCGTAACAAATGCCAACGGCGGCTCAGGCTGCTGATAACCCTGTAGGAGCTGCCGAAGGCTGCGATCTTTTGACGTTGAAGATCAAAAGATCGCAGCCTTCGGCAGCTCCTACACGAGCATCAGCAGCCCGAGCCGCCGTAGCGACTGCCGGATCGACTCAGCGATCTGGCAGGGTGATGTTGAGTTCCAGAATCGAGCAACTGCCCTGGCTTTCCAGTGCAACATGTACGTCGTCGTTACCGATGTTGACGTACTTGCGGATCACGTCGACCAGTTCCTTCTGCAAGGCTGGCAAGTAATCCGGCGTGCTGCGCTGGCCGCGCTCATGCGCCACGATGATCTGTAGACGCTCTTTCGCTACCGAGGCGGTACTTGGCTTTTTGTTGGCACGAAAGAAGTCAAAAAGGTTCATTACCTACCTCCAAACAGGCGCTCGAAGAATCCCTTCTTCGTAACATCGAGGAAACGATGTTCTTTTTCTTTGCCCAGCAGACGATCAACGGCATCGCTGTACGCCTGACCGGCATCGCTCTGGTCGTCGAGAATCACCGGGACGCCCGAGTTGGAAGCTTTCAGAACCGCTTGCGACTCAGGGATGACGCCCAGCAGGGTCACGGCCAGAATTTCCTTCACGTCTTCGACGCCCAGCATCTCGCCATCGCTGACGCGCTGCGGATTGTAACGGGTCAGCAGGAGGTGTTCCTTGATCGGCTCTTCGCCGTTTTCGGCGCGACGCGATTTGCTGGCCAACAGGCCCAGCATGCGGTCGGAGTCACGTACCGAGGATACTTCCGGGTTGGTCACGATGATCGCTTCGTCGGCGAAGTACATGGCCAGGTGCGCACCTTTCTCGATGCCCGCCGGGGAGTCGCAGACCACGAAGTCGAAGTCTTCCTTGAGCGCCATCAGGACTTTTTCCACGCCTTCGACGGTCAGCGCGTCTTTGTCGCGGGTCTGGCTGGCGGCCAGCACGTAGAGGTTTTCCAGGCGCTTGTCTTTGATCAGGGCCTGCTGCAGGTTGGCTTCGCCGTTGACCACGTTGACGAAGTCGTACACCACGCGACGCTCGCAACCCATGATCAGGTCGAGGTTACGCAAGCCCACGTCGAAGTCGACGATCACTGTTTTGTGGCCGCGCAGAGCGAGGCCGGTACCGATAGCGGCGCTGGTGGTGGTCTTACCCACACCACCCTTGCCGGATGTAACCACGAGAATCTTGGCCAAGGTGTTTCACCCCTAAGGAAGAAGGACTTTTTAGCCCCTGAAAAACATCTCTTGAAAACTACTGCAGTCGGACAGCCTTGGCTGGAGTTCGGCGCAAGTCGCACTTGCCAGGGGCAAACGCTCCTTGATCCTTTTTCCTACTTCGTTTGAGCCGTTTTCGCTACGTTTTAGAGATGCTTGGAAAATGCGGCAGTATCCGTTAAAGCCGAATGATGTTCAACACGTCGGCCGACAGGCTGACCTGTACACCGGAGCCCCACAGTGGATCGCGGCGCAAATCTTCGGAAACCTTGTAATGCCCGGCGATGGATATCAGTTCAGCGCTCAATTGCTGACAGAAAATCCGCGCCTTGGTGTCGCCCTTGACACCGGCCAGCGCACGACCGCGCATCGGGCCGTATACATGGATGTTGCCATCGGCAAGAAGTTCCGCCCCCGGACTGACCGAGGAAACCACGACCAAATCGCCACCCTGGGCGTATATCTGTTGGCCACCACGTACTGGCGTGGTGATCACACGGGTCGGTTTGACGGTCGGCTCCGGCGGCTTTTCCGGCTTCTTTTTGACTTCCGGTTCCGGGGCTTCCAGCGGTCGTTCCCGGGCGCCGGACGGCGGCAGCACCGGGATGTCGATGGCGATGGCGGCGGCGATGTCTTCGATGCGACTGGCGCGGATCGCCAGGGTACGCAGGCCATGCTGGCGGCACACGCGCATCAGACCGGGCAGATCGACCGCGCCTTCGCCCGGCGGCAGTTTGTCCAGCGCCAGGACCAGCGGGGCATTGCTGAAGAAGTTCGGGGCCTGGGCGACTTTGGCGGCCAGTTGCCGATCGAGGCTGTCGAGGTCGTTACGGGACAACTCCAGCACCGTAATGGCCAGCATGCTGCCCTTCAACTGGAACACAGGATCTTGATCTGGCGATTCGTTTTGGCTCATATCGGCATACAACGGCTTGTCACTAAAAGTGCCGAGACTTATAACGAGAACGCCCGCGAGCCGCAAGCCGGGTCGAACAATGTAGAATGCGCGGCCACTGAATTTACGGAAGCTTTAATGGATCGCCCGCGTTTTCGAAGAGCCTTTCTTTCTCCCCGCTTCTGGCCGCTCTGGTGCGGTCTGGGGCTGTTGTGGCTGGTCGTGCAGTTGCCGTATGCGGTTTTACTGACGATCGGTCGTATTCTGGGCGCATTGATGTATCGCGTGGCCGGCGACCGGCGGCGCATCGCCAAGCGCAATCTTGAACTGTGCTTCCCGGAAAAATCCGCCGCCGAGCGCAAACGCCTGCTCAAGGAAAACTTCGCCTCCACCGGCATTGCGTTTTTTGAAATGGCGATGAGTTGGTGGTGGTCCCGTGAGCGTCTGGCGAAGCTGGCCCACGTCGAAGGGCTGGAGCATCTGCAACAGGCCCAGCGCGAAGGCAAAGGCGTGATCCTCATGGCCGCGCACTTCACTACCCTGGAAATCGGTGCGGCGCTGCTCGGTCAGCAGCACACCATCGACGGCATGTACCGCGAGCACAAGAACCCGTTGTTCGACTTCGTCCAGCGTCGTGGCCGCGAGCGGCACAACCTCGATTCGCTGGCGGTGGAGCGTGACGATGTGCGCGGCATGCTCAAGCTGCTGCGTTCGGGCCGGGCGATCTGGTACGCACCGGATCAAGACTACGGCGCCAAACAAAGTATCTTCGTGCCGTTGTTCGGCATTCAGGCTGCAACGGTGACCGCCACCACCAAGTTCGCCCGGCTGGGCAAGGCGCTGGTGGTGCCGTTCACTCAGGAACGTCTGGCGGATGGCAGCGGTTACAAACTGGTGATCCATCCGCCGCTGGAGGACTTCCCGGGCGAAACCGAGGAGGCCGACTGCATCCGCATCAACCAATGGGTGGAAAGTGCATTGCGCGCCTGCCCTGAGCAATACTTGTGGGCGCATCGCCGGTTCAAGAGCCGTCCACCGGGTGAGCCGAAGCTTTACCCCAAACGGCGCGGCTGATTCACTTACCCTTTCAAGCACCATGGAGCGTTGCGATGAGCCCAGCTGAACCGGTCACAGGTTTGATTCTTTCCGGCGGCGGGGCTCGGGCGGCGTATCAGGTGGGGGTGCTGGCGGCGATTGCCGAATTGCTGCCACTGGGTGCGGACAATCCGTTTCCGGTGATCGTCGGCACCTCGGCCGGGGCGATCAACGCGGTCAGCCTGGCCAGTGGCGCCACCGATTTTCGCGCGGCCATCGAACGCCTGACGCTGTTCTGGCAGGGCTTTCGCAGCCACCGGGTGCTGCGCAGCGACTGGCCGGGGGTGATCCGCCAGGCCAGCCGCTTTGTCAGCCACAGCCTGTTGGGTATGGGCCGCCACCTGCCTGTGGCGCTGCTCAACAGTTCGCCGCTGCGCGATCTGCTCAATGAAAAACTGCACATGCCGGGCATCGCCGAATCCATCGCGCGCAAGCAATTGCATGCGGTGGCGGTGACCGCGTTCGGCTATGAGTCGGGGCAGGCAGTGACCTTCTATCAGGGCGGCGGCAAGATCGATGCATGGTTGCGGCATCGCCGTATCGGTGTGCCGACGCAGCTGTCGGTGGACCACTTGCTGGCCAGTTCAGCAATCCCGCTGTTGTTCGCCCCGGTGAAAATCGGCGAGGAATATTTCGGTGACGGCGCAGTCCGCCAATCGGCGCCGATCAGCCCGGCGCTGCACCTGGGCGCGAGCCGGGTGCTGGTGGTGGGCGTCAGCGGCAACCCGCGCGGTTTCGATCCTCAGCAACCGCTGGAGCGCTCTTACACCGGTCAGCAGCCCACCCTGGCGCAGATTGGCGGGCACCTGCTCAACAGCACGTTCATCGACAGCCTGGAGAGCGACATCGAGTTGCTGCAGCGTCTGAACCAGTTCAGTCACCTGATGCCCGAGGGCGTGCCGACTCGGGAGCTGGGGGTGGCGCCGGTGGAGGTGCTGGTGATTGCGCCGAGTCAGCCGATCGATGAAATCGCGGCGCGGCATCGCCAGGAGTTGCCGGCGGCGTTGCGCCTGTTCCTGCGCGGCCCGGGTGCGACCAAGACCAGTGGGGCAGGGGTGTTGAGCTATCTGCTGTTCGAGGCGGGGTATTGCAGCGAGCTGATCGAACTGGGACGGCGCGATGCGTTGGCCAAGCGTGAGGAGTTGTGCCGGTTTCTGGGGATCAGCGAAGCGGTGGTGCCGGCCTGAGATTTGCGGTGCGGCCATTCGCGAGCAAGCCCGCTCCCACATGGGTTCTGTGTCGGTCACAAAACCAGTGTGGGAGCGGGCTTGCTCGCGAAGGCGTCCTTGCAGACGCCACTGATACCAGGATCAGAAGTGGAACTTCACCAGGAAGCTGGTCACGTTCTGATTGGTGGTAAAGCCACGGGAGTCTTCGATCCCGTACTTGTCTTTCCAGTAGTCGTACTCAACACCGACGTACAGCTGCTTCTCGCCAAAATGCAGGGCCTTGCCCAGGTCGTATTTGACCTGCGGGTTGAAGTGCAGGTTGGCATGATACTCGCCCTTGTTGTTGACGTCGTTGTCGACCACCCAGTCCATGTAGCCGTCGATCAGCACGTTCGAGCTGCCGACCGGAATGGTGTAGGACCAGACCGGAGTGATCTGCCAGACGTTGTCACCCGGACGCGAGCTGTCGGTGTGGCGCTGGTAGAAGTTCAACTGGAAATAGTCGAAACCCGGGATCGCCAGATCGAAGCCAGGACCGATCAGGTACGACTCGACGTCGCCTTCACCGAACTCGTAAGTCATCGCCAGCAACACGTCCTTGATCGGGCCGAATTCGATCTTCTGGTCCAGGACTTTGCCCAGCGAAATACGTGGCTGGAACTCACCATAAGTGGTGTTCGGGCCGACGTTGGCGTCGTCCTTGCCGTTGTAGAAGATCTTGTCGACGAACAGGAAGTTATCCCCGTATTTCCAGGCGTCGGCGTGTTCGAAGGTGACGGTCTGCTGGATCGCCGGGTTGACCTTGAAGTCTTTGCCGTAGAGGTAGGTCAGGCTGTTGTTCTGCCATTGCAGCAGGCCATCGGCCATGGCCTGACCCCCGGCCAACATCGATCCCGCGAGCATCAGGCTGGTGCACATACGTTTCATTCGGTTGCTCCCAAAGTAGGTGTTCCACGTTTATTTTTTTAAGATCGGCGCTCTGGTGTGGCGCCTTTTTTCGTTGCTGCAAAAGTCATCCGATCGGTCAGCTTCGCTGGTGATAGCAAGAGCTGGGCCAAGGCTTTCAGAAAGCAAAAAAACGCCCGTTCGGCTGCTGAAAAACAGTCGATTGAGCGTGTTTTCGGGATGCCTCGGTACTGACCGGGGCCGGGATAAGTTGGCTCTTCGGTCAGGAATTAAATCCGGGCTTTTTTTTAGACCGAATTCAAGAGGCCGCGGAGAATACTGACTCCTCGGCCAGCTCTCAAGTGCCCCGCAACAGAGCACCGACGACAGGTATGGGGCACGGTTGCGGGCCATCTCAGAAGTGCACCTTCACCAGCAGGCTGGCGGTGTTCTGATGGGTGTCGAGGTTGTGACTGCTTTCGACCCCGTATTTGTTCTTCCAGTAGCTGTATTCGGTGCCGACGTACAGTTGCTTGTGGCTCCAGCCCAGGGCTTTGCCCAGGTCGTATTTGATCTGCGGATTGATGTGCAGGTTGGCGTGGTAGGTGCCGCGCGAGTTCTGGTCGTTGTCGACGACCCAGTCCAGATAGCCGTCGATCAGCAGATCGGAATTGCCCACGGGAACGCTGTACGACCAGCCCGGGGTGATCTGCCACACACCGTCTCCAGGGCGCGGGCCTTCGGTGTGGCGGCGGAAGATGTTCAGGGTCACGTAGTTGAAGCCAGGCACCTTGAGGTCGAAGCCGGGGCCGATCAGGTAGGCCTCGCTGTCGCCTTCGCCGTACTCGTAGGTCATCGCCAGCAGCACGTCCTTGATCGGGCCGAACTCGAGCTTCTGGTCGAAGATCTTGCCGAACGAGAAGCGCGGAGTGAATTCGCCGTAGTAGGTGTGCGGGCCTTTGTTGCGGTCGTCCTGGCCGTTGTAGAAGATCTTGTCGACGAACAGGAAGTTGTCGCCGTACTTCCATTTGTCAGCGTGCTCGAACGTCACCGTCTGCTGGATCGACGGGTTGATCGCGAAGTTCTTGCCATACAGGTAGCTCAGGCTATTGGTCTGCCACAGCAGTAAATCGCCGGCCATGGCCTGACTCGCGGCCAGCAGGCCGCCACTCAACAGAACGTTGGTTTGCGTGCGAATCATCTGTTGCTCCCTCTTGTTTTTATTGTTGAGGCAGGGTGTTGCATAGTCCATGTGGGAGCGAGCTTGCTCGCGAAAGCGGTGTGTCATTCAACAGTGATGTTGACTGACATGGCCTCTTCGCGAGCAAGCTCGCTCCCACAGGGGTAATCGGTAATGCTGTTAATGCGCATGGCAGTCGTTGATCGCTGCGCGTTCGGCGCCGCCGAGGATGTTGAACAGCAGGTTCAGGGTCAGCGCGCTGAGCGTGGCCATGGCGATGCCGCTGTGGGTGATCGGGCTCATCCACATCGGCAGGTGCGCGAAGAACTCCGGACGCACCACCGGGATCAGTCCCATGCCGATGCTCACCGCCACCAGCAACTGGTTGCGACGGTCACCGATGTCGGCTTCCTGAAGGATCTTGATCCCGGTAGCCGCCACCATGCCGAACATCGCAATCGCTGCACCGCCAAGCACCGCCGGTGGAATCGACGCCACCAGGAATGCGGCTTTCGGCAGCAGGCTGAGCACGATCAGCAGGCCACCGGCAACGATGGTCACCGAACGGCAGCGCACGCCGGTCATCTGCACCAGGCCGATGTTCTGCGCGAACGAGGAGTGGGTGAAGGTGTTGAAGAACCCGGCAAAGAACGATGCAGCCGCGTCACACATCAAGCCGCGACGCAGCATGCGCGGGCAGACTTCCTGGCCGGTGATCTTGCCCAGCGCCAGGAACATTCCGGTGGACTCGACGAAGATGATCACCACCACCAGGCACATCGACAGGATCGGCGCGAGTTCGAATTTCGGCATGCCGAAGTGCAGCGGGGTGACGAACTGAACCCATGGCGCGCTGGCCATGCCGCTCAGGTCGACCATGCCGAGCGCGCCGCAAAGTACGTAGCCGAAACACATGCCGATCAGCACGGAAATATTCACCCAGAACCCGCGCATGAAGCGGTGGATCAACAGAATGGTAGCCAGCACCAGGGCGGCGATGGCCAGGTAAATCGGCGAGCCGAATTGCGCCGCGGCGGCGCCGCCACCGGCCCAGTTCACGGCCACGGGGAACAGCGACAGACCGATCGAGGTGATGACTGTGCCGGTCACCAGCGGCGGGAAGAAACGCACGACCTTGGACATGAACGGCGCGATGAGCATGCCGAAGAACCCGGCGGCGATGGTTGCACCGAAGATCCCTTGCAGACCGATACCGGGCATGCCGGCCATGGCGACCATGCTGCCGACGGCGGCGAAACTCGCGCCCATCATCACTGGCATGCGGATGCCCATCGGGCCGATGCCCAGCGACTGGACGATGGTGGCGATACCGGCGACCAGCAGGTCGGCGTTGATCAGGAAGGCGATTTCTTCACGACTCAGGCCAGCGGCCTGTCCGATGATCAACGGCACCGCGATGGCACCGCCGTACATCAGCAGAACATGTTGCAAACCGACCAGGATCAGTTGCAAAAGGGGCAAACGCTGAATGGCGGGTGCGTCGGGGATGCGCGCTTTGGACAGCTCGGACATGCAACACCTCGGATCTTTTTTATTCTTGTGATTAACAGCTGTTGGGTTGCTCACAGCTGTCCTTTTGCATCATTCATAGTTGTGGCTGCAGAGCTTGTTTGTGGCGAGGGAGCTTGCTCCCGCTGGACTGCGCAGCAGTCCCTGCTCTTCAGGCAAAGAGAGGGGCCGCTTCGCGACCCAGCGGGAGCAAGCTCCCTCGCCACAAAAGCCTGCTTTTACACAGGCTTTTGTCTAGCTCAGTTGGTCTGGGCTCCCTGCGCGATCCATGCACCGATCAGGTCACGTTCCTGCTGGGTCATCTGCGTGATGTTGCCCAGTGGCATGATCTGCGTGGTGATGGCTTGCGCCTGGATCCGCGCCGCGTTCTGGCGGATCTGCTCGGGGGTGTCGAACATCACACCGGCGGGTGCCGCGCTGAACAACGGGCTGGTCGGTTTGGCCGAATGGCAGACCGCGCAGCGCTCCTGGATCACGTTGTGCACCTTGTCGAAGGCCGGACCGACGTTGGACGCTTGCGCCGGTGCTGCCGCAGGGGCTGCTGGCGCTGCAGGTGCCGCCGCTTCAGCCGGTTTCGCGCCACCGCCCAGTGCCGTTTCCGGCAGTGGCTGGTATTCGATTTTCGCGGGTGCCTTGGCCACGTCCGGTGCGGTCGGCATCGGCGCAGGGCCGGTGACGTACGCCAGGGTGATCATGCCCACCGCTGCCACCGGCAGAGTCCAGGCAAACTTGTGGCTGTCGTGACGGGTGTTGAAGTAGTGACGCACCAACACCGCCAACACCGCGATCCCGGCCAGGATCAACCAGTTGTACTGGCTGCCGTAAGTGCTCGGGAAGTGGTTGCTGATCATGATGAACAGCACCGGCAGGGTGAAGTAGTTGTTGTGACGCGAACGCAGCAGGCCCTTGGCTGGCAGCGCCGGATCCGGTGTGCGGTTCTCGGCGATGGCCGCGACCAGTGCACGTTGCGCCGGCATGATGATGCGGAACACGTTACCGACCATGATGGTGCCGATGATCGCGCCGACGTGCAGGTACGCACCACGACCGCTGAACACCTTGCTGAAGCCATACGCCGCGCCGATGATCAGCACGAACAGGATGAAGCCCAGCAGGGCGGGTTTTTTGCCCAGTGGCGAATCGCAGAGGAAGTCGTAGACGAACCAGCCAGCGATCAGCGAACCGATGCCGATGGCCACGCCTTCAGGGCCGGTCAGGCCGCTGCCGGGTGCCACGAGGTAGAGCACGGGGTTGGAGTAGAACACCACGCACAGCAGCGCGATCCCCGACATCCAGGTGAAGTAGGCTTCCCATTTGAACCAGTGCAGGTTCTCCGGCATCGACGGTGGGGCCAGTTTGTATTTTTCCAGGTGATAGATACCGCCGCCGTGGATTGCCCACAGATCACCGGCAAGACCGGTTTTCGGGTTGACGCGGTTGAGGTTGTTCTCCAGCCAGACGAAGTAGAACGACGCGCCGATCCAGGCCACGCCAGTGATCATGTGAACCCAGCGCACGCTCAGGTTCAGCCATTCCAACAGATGTGCTTCCACAGTCTTTACCTCTCGCCTGTCACCCTTGTTGTCGGGTGATCAGACCTTCTCTTATTGGTGGGGGGCGAGGATCAAACGCTCATCCTCTTTGAAAAAATGCTCATCGCAGTTATTGCCTGTGCCACTGCGATCAACCACCAGGAAGTCATCCCGCTTTTCGATCGTCAGCACCGGGTGGTGCCAGACGCCGCGATGGTAATTGATGCCCTGCCTGCCGTTGGTGACGAAGGCGCGGACCAAGCCTGATACAGGTTCATCGCCAAGTGGCGCGACCACGATCAGAAAGGGGTTGCCGAGCAGCGGAATGAAAGCCTGGCTGCCCAGCGGATGGCGTTCCAGCATGCTCACGGTCAGCGGCATGTCCTGCGCGTCGGCGCGGAAGATGCTGATGATCGCGTTGTCCTCAGGCGTAGCGGTTTCGACCGTCGCCAGTTTGTGGAAGCGCATGGTCGAACCGTTGTTGATCATGAAGTGGTCGCTGCCGTCGGTTTCGATCACGTCACCGAAGGGGGCGAAGGCTTCTTTGGTCAGCGGTTCAATCGTTAGTGTGCGCATGCTGTTCTTCTTATCCGAATTCTGTGTTGTTTGATCTGACGCTTTCGCGAGCAAGCTCGCTCCCACAGGAATTGCGATCAATGTGGGAGCAAGCTTGCTCGCGAATGGTCGCGCCGCTTACTTCGCTACCTTGCCGAGAACGCGCAGGCGGCTCACACCACCATCCGGGAACACGTTCAGACGGATGTGGGTGATCGGGCCCAGTGCCTTGATCTGCTCGACGAAGGTGTGTTCGGCGTGCATTTCCAGCTTCTGGCTCGGCAGCAGTTCACGCCAGAACAGCGACTGGGTTTCGATCTGGCTGTCGGTGCCGCCCTTGACGAACGCGCCCTGGATCGAGCAGGTGTCCGGGTAGTTGCCCTTGAAGTGCAGGGTGTCGACGATGATTTTTTCGATCTCGCCCGGATGGCCCAGCGCGACGATCACCCAGTCATTGCCCGGGGTACGACGACGTGCGGTTTCCCAGCCGTCGCCCATGTTGATGCCACGGCCCGGGTTGAGGATGTTGCTCATGCGGCCGAAGTGTTCGTCGGAGCAGGCGAGGGCGCGGCCACCGTTGAGGGCTGCTGCCAGGTCAACCTGTTCGTTGTCACCAACAGCCGACCAGTCGCGGAACGGAATGCCGTACACGCGCAGACGGGCGACACCGCCGTCCGGGTAGATGTTGAAGCGCAGGTGGCTGAACGCTTGGTCGTTGCTGATTTCGTGGTAGTGGTGGCTGTTGCCTTGCAGCTCGACGGCCGACAGCACTTCAGTCCACTGGGTGTTTTCGTCCGGCTCGCCCGAGGCCAGGAAGCATGCTTCCAGCGAGGCCGATGGCGGGAAGTTGCCGGTGAAGAATGAGGTGTCGATGTCCACGCCTTTGATCGAGCCCGGTACGCCCAGACGGATCACCGCGCTGTCGTAGCCTTCAAAGCGCTTGCGACGCGATTCCCAGCCGTCCATCCACTTGCCGTTGTCGTCGAACACACCCTCCTTCCACACGGCCGGGGTCGGCTGAAACAGACGATTGGCGTCTGCGAACCAGTCATCGGTGACCGAGATGATTTTGGTGCCCAGACGGGCATCGGCCAGGTTGACGAACTTCTCGAAAGGTACGGCGTAAGCTTTCATTCTTCTTGTCTGCCTTTAATAAGTTGGCTGGGGATGCTTGCAAGGCCCTGGGTGCTCTCCGCGTTTGATGCACTCGGGCCAGGCTTCGCTAGAGAGTCAGTAAACGGAACAGGGCGATCTTGTTGATCTCCGCCAGCGCGCATTTGAATTCGGTGTCGACCGAGTTGTGAATGCGCGTTTCGAACGCCGCGAGGATCTGATGCCGGTTGCTGCCTTTTACCGCCATGATGAAGGGAAACTTGAACTTGGCTTTGTAGGCGTCGTTCAGCTCGGTGAAGCGCTGGAACTCTTCGGCCGTGCATTGGTGAATACCGGCGCCAGCCTGTTCATTGGTGCTGGCTTCGGTCAATTGGCCCTGGACGGCGGCTTTGCCGGCCAGGTCCGGGTGAGCGTTGATCAGTGCCAGTTGACTGGTGTGATCGGCGCTCAACAGGATGTCGCTCATGCGCTGGTGCAGGGTTTCGATCTCGTCGATCGAAGCATCCGCGCCCAGGTCGTAGGCCTTCTCGGCCACCCATGGCGAATGTTCGTAGATGTCGGCGAAGGCTTTGACGAAGGCGTCGCGGCTCAGGGTCGACGGTTGCAGGGTTTGAAAGCGGCTCATTTGGCGGCCCCTTGGTACGGGTGGGTTGCGTGCCAGTGGCGTGCGATGTCGACGCGACGGCTGAACCACACCTGTTCATGACTTTTAGCGTATTCGATGAAGCGCTTGAGCGAGGCCAGACGCGCCGGACGGCCGATCAGGCGGCAGTGCAGACCGATCGAGAGCATCTTCGGCGCTTCGGCACCTTCGGCGTAGAGCACGTCGAATGCGTCTTTGAGGTATTCGAAGAAGTCGTCGCCCTTGTTGAAACCCTGAACTTGCGTGAAGCGCATGTCGTTGGTGTCGAGGGTGTACGGGATCACCAGGTGCGGCTTGCCGGTCGGGTTGTTCGGTTCCCAGTAGGGCAGGTCGTCGTCGTAGGTGTCACAGTCGTAGAGGAAACCACCTTCTTCCATCACCAGACGACGGGTGTTCGGGCCGGTGCGGCCGGTGTACCAGCCCAGTGGGCGCTCGCCGGTGAGTTCGGTGAGGATGCGGATCGCTTCGAGCATGTGCTCGCGCTCCTGCGCCTCATCCATGTACTGGTAGTCGATCCAGCGATAGCCGTGGCTGCAGATTTCGTGACCGGCTTCGACCATCGCGCGGATCACGTCCGGGTGGCGCTGGGCGGCCATGGCCACGGCGAAGATGGTCAGTGGAATGTCGAATTCCTTGAACAGTTTCAGAATCCGCCAGACGCCGGCGCGGCTGCCATACTCGTAAAGCGATTCCATGCTCATGTTGCGCGCGCCTTGCAGCGGCTGGGCAGCGACCATTTCCGAGAGGAAGGCTTCAGATTCTTTGTCGCCGTGCAGGATGTTGCGTTCGCCGCCTTCTTCGTAATTGAGCACGAACGACAGGGCGATGCGGGCATTGCCCGGCCAGTGTGGGTGAGGAGGGTTACTGCCGTAACCGATCAGGTCGCGTGGGTAGTCAGCGCTCACTGCAGTCTTCCTTCTTGTTCGTTGACAGGTTTGTGTAACGGCATGCACAGGCTGGCGTCACAGCGATGGGCTGATTGTATACAACTTTATTCTCAATTTGTAAGCCTGATTTTTCGCATTTTTCACCGACTGTCATCTTTTGCTGCTAATGGCGTAAACCTGCAAGAAACCTGCCTGATCAGTCAGCTAATGGATGCGAGGTTCAATAGCCAGGCGCTTTAGGCGCAGATTCGCGTTAAACGCCCGAATGACGGGGGTGATGCGAAAAATGTCGTTTTTATTGTGTACAATTTTTTTGAAAAGTGTCTTAATCAGTCGCTCGCCGCAACTTTTCGTGCTCCGAATCGGTGCGGTCTCCTTTTTACCTGACTTCGGGAGGCGCGAAGTCTGACTGCTCTTTGCGGCCAGGCGCGCAGAATCAATGGGACGTTTGACAACACACGTTTTGGACGCTGCACACGGTTGCCCGGGCAGCTCGATCAAGGTCGAGCTGTACCGCGTCGAAGGTTCGCACCTGGAATTGGTCGCCAGTGCGATAACCAACAGCGATGGCCGGGTCGATGCGCCATTGCTGCAAGGCGATGATTACCGCACCGGGGTCTATCAGGTGCAGTTCCACGCCGGCGATTACTACCGCGCCCGTGGCGTTCAGTTGCCGGAACCGGCGTTCCTCGACGTGGTGGTGCTGCGTTTCGGCATCTCCGCCGAACAGGATCACTACCACGTGCCACTGCTGATCTCGCCTTACAGCTATTCCACCTATCGGGGCAGCTGACCCCCAAGCAGCTGCCCCCACCGGGAAGCGACTGCGCATATAGCTTCTTTGGTCTTTCGCCCGCTCACACTGCGGGCTTTTTTTCGCCTGGAGGAAAGTGTTGTCTGATCTGACGCCTTCGCGAGCAAGCCCGCTCCCACATTTGGAATGCATTCCCTTGTGGGAGCGGGCTTGCTCGCGAAGCTTTTGCTGTCAGCGGCTCAACAGAGAAGCAGCCCCGGCACCACTGAACAACCCGGCACTCACCCGATTGAACCAGCTCTGTCCCTTGCCGCTACGCAGATACCGCGCCGCACCATGCGCGCCCAACCCGTAAGCCAGTTTGCAGCACAGATCCAGCACCACCCACGTGGCAATCATGATCAGCAACTGCGGCAGGAACGGCTGTTGTGCGCTGAGGAACTGCGGCAGAAACGCGGCGAAGAATAGAATGTCTTTCGGATTGCTCGCGCCCAAGACAAAGGCGCGCCCGAACAGTGTGCGAAAGCGTGGCACTGGTGCGGCTTGTGGCACTTCGGCACCGACCGCTGGCTGACGCGATTGCTGCCAGCTCTGCCAGGCGAGATAGAACAGGTACAGCGCGCCGACGATTTTCAGGGCGCTGAACAGTTGTTCCGACGCCAGCAGCAGGGCGCCGAGCCCCAGCGCCGAAGCACTGAGCAGGCAGATCGAGGCGATCACGCCGCCGAGAAATGCCGGGTAAGAGCGGCGCAAGCCGTAGTTCAGACTGTTGCTGATCATCAACAACGACAGCGGCCCCGGAATCAGGATCACCACCAATGCAGCGCCGCTGAACAGCAACCAGGTTTCCAGACTCATCACTTTCCTCCTTTTTTTGTTGTACTCAAGAATGTGCAAAAGCCCCACCCGCGAGGGTGAGGCTGGTTTGACGCTTGAACCGCGTGTCGCTTACAAGAAGATGAACTTGGCGATGAAGATCGCGCAGAGCACCCACAGGCTGACGGAAATTTCCTTGTACTTGCCGGTGCCGGCCTTCAGCGCCACGTAGGTGATGAAGCCCAGCGCAATGCCATCGGCGACCGAGAAGGTCAGCGGCATCATGATCGCGGTGACAATCGCCGGGATGGCGTCAGTGGCCTCATCCCATTCGATGTGCGCCATGCCGCCCATCATCAGCATCGCGACATAAATCAGCGCACCGGCTGTGGCGTAAGCCGGAATCATGCCGGCCAGTGGCGCGAAAAACATCGCGGCTATAAATAGCACACCCACGGTGACTGCGGTAAGACCAGTCCGACCACCAGCCGCTACGCCAGCGGCACTTTCCACATAGCTGGTGACGGGCGGAACGCCGACCACCGCACCGAAGACGCTGGAGGCGCTGTCGGCTTTCATCGCTCGGGAAAGGTTTTCGATACGCCCGTCTGCGTTGACCAGATTGGCGCGCTGGGCGACGCCCATCAGGGTGCCGGCGGTGTCGAACATGTGTACGAAGAGGAAGGCCAACACCACGCTGATCATGCTGACGTTGAACACACCGGCGATGTTCATGGCCATGAACGTAGGCGCCAGGCTCGGCGGAGTCGACATGATGCCCGAGTAGTGCACGATGCCCAGGCCCCAACCGGCCAGGGTCACGGTGATGATGCTGATGAGGATCGCGCCGAACACTTTGTGGTAGCTGAGGATCGCGATCATCAGGAAGCAGATCGCAGCGAGCAGCGGGCCGGGTTCACGCAGGGAGCCGAGTTTGATCAGCGTCGCCGGGCTGTCGACGACGATACCGGCGGTCTTCAGGCCGATCAGCCCGAGGAACAGACCGACACCGGCGCCCATCGCAAAGCGCAGGCTGACCGGGATGCTGTTGAGCAGCCATTCGCGAATGCGCGAGAAGGTCAGGATCATGAACAGCACGCCGGAGACGAATACCGCACCGAGCGCGGTCTCCCAGTTGTAGCCCATGGTGCCGACCACGGTGTAAGTGAAGAATGCGTTGAGGCCCATGCCCGGCGCCAGGCCCACCGGCCAGTTGGCGTACAGACCCATCAGCAGGCAGCCGAGCGCGGCGGCGATGCAGGTGGCGACGAAAGCTGCGCCATGATCGATCCCGGCATCGGCCATGATGTTCGGGTTGACGAAGATGATGTAGGCCATGGTGATGAAGGTTGTCAGACCGGCAATCAGCTCGGTCTTCACCGTGGTGCCATGCAAGCTGAGTTTGAAGATGCGCTCCAGCACGCCTGTGCGTAAGGGCGGCGAGAGTTCCAGCGTCGATGCTTCGGATTTGCGGCTTTCCACAGCGAGTACTCCTCAAGAGTTTTATTGTTATTTCCAGGGCCGGACCCATGAGGGGTGGCAGCAGCCCTTTGAGGCATACGCGAATTTGTTGACCATGCGGTCAGGAACTCGCACGCAGTGGATTATGCTTTTGTGTACAAATAAAGCAAATATTGTTTTTGGTTTTGTTTACGAAAGGTCAGGCGATAGGGATATATCGCTCTTGGGGGCCCCTTCGCGAGCAAGCCCCCTCCCACAGTGGATCTCCAGTGGACCCGAATCATGGGTAACCAGCAGAACCCTGTGGGAGGGGGCTTGCTCCCGAAGAGGCCAGCCCAGTCAATCGAGAGGTGACTGAGTGTTCCCAAGCGCCATATTCACCGCCAGCCAGCCATTCACCGCCGCCTCCCCAGCCTCGGCAAACACCCGCTCGAGCAACTTCACTTGCTCACGGCGCAACGCCTGCTCGAACTTTGCACCTTCCACGGTCAATTCCAGCAGACGCTTACGCTTGTCCGCCGCCGACGCCACGCTGTCCACCAGGTGCATTTCCTGCAGTTGGCGCAACGGCATGTTCAGCGCCTGTTTGCTTACGCCGAGCAATCCCAGCAACTCCTTCACACTCAAATTCGGATAACGCGCGATGAAAAATACAATCCGCTGATGCACCCGGGACAGACCGCGGCGCTCCAGCATTTCATCGGCCTTGGCGGTGAACGCCTGATAGCCGAAGAAAAACGCTTCCATCGCCTGTTGCTGGCTGGCGGGGCTTTTAAGGTCAAGCATGTTGACGTACTCGCTCAAGCTGTCGTAGTTTCGGTCAAGCAGTTTGACTCAAATCTCTCCAGCCTCGCTACCGGTGACTCCCATGGCTTTTTCCGAACGTGTCTCGCGCCTTAAAAGTTCTCTGATCCGTGAAATCCTCGCCGCCGCCCAGCGCCCGGAGGTGATGTCGTTCGCCGGTGGCCTGCCCGCCGAAGCCATGCTGCCGAAAGTCGAATGGGCCGAGATGCCGCTGGCGCTGGGTCAGTACGGCATGAGCGAGGGCGAGCCGGCGCTGCGTGAAGCGCTGGCGGCGGAGGCGAGGGCGCTGGGCCTGGCGTGCGAGGCGAGTCAGGTGCTGGTGGTCAGCGGTTCCCAGCAGACCCTCGATCTGGCGGCCAAGTTGTACATCGACAAGGGCACCGAAATTCTTCTGGAGGCGCCGACCTACCTGGCCGCGCTACAGATCTTCCAGCTGTTCGGCGCCGAATGCCTGACCGTGCCGCAAGAATCCGATGGCCCCAATCTCGCTCAACTGCGCAGTCGACTTGAGCAACATCGCCCGGCGTTCATCTACCTGATCCCGACGTTCCAGAACCCCTCCGCCGTGCGCTACAGCGAAGCCAAACGCGCCGCCGTCGCCGCGTTGCTGGATGAATTCGGCGTGACCCTGATCGAAGACGAGCCGTACCGCGAATTGGCTTTCGACGGCGGCAGCGCCAAACCGATTGCCGGGCGCCTGCAGAAAGCCAGTTGGATCTACACCGGCACCGTGTCGAAAACCTTGCTGCCGGGTTTGCGCGTCGGCTACCTGATCGCCAGTCCGGACCTGTTCCCGCATTTGCTCAAGCTCAAACAGTCGGCGGATCTGCACACCAACCGCATCGGCCAGTGGCAGGCGCTGCAATGGATTGGCACGGAAAAATATCAGCAGCATTTGGGTGAGCTGCGTGGCTTCTACCGACAGCGCCGGGATGCGTTCCAGTCTGCGCTGGAAACGCATTTCTCTGATCTGGCGCACTGGAACATGCCGCAGGGCGGGCTGTTTTTCTGGCTGACGCTAAAGCAACCGCTGGATACGCGAACGCTGCTCAACGCCGCGCTGGCCAACGACGTAGCGTTCATGCCCGGTGAGCCGTTCTTTGCGGATCCGGACAACCATCACGGGCATCTGCGCCTGAACTTCAGCCACATCGATCCGGCGCGTCTCAATGAAGGGCTCAAGCGACTGGCGGCGGTGGTGCGCCAAGCCCAGGCAGCGTTAGCGGCGTAAGAGTGATCACTCTTTCTGCGCGGCGATGCTCGCCAACTCTTCGTTCGACCAGCCGCCACCCAGCGCCTTGATCAAGCCGACATTGGCGCTGAGCTGACGGGTCTGCACATCCAGCACACTGCTCTGCGCCTGCAGGGCGGTGGTCTGCGCCGACACCACATCCAGATAACCCACCGCCCCTTGACGATACTGGTCCAGCGCAAGGTTCTCCGACTGCTGCGCCGCGTCCGCCGCGTCGCGCTGATCCTTCAGTGCCGAGCCCAGGCCGGACACCAGCGACAGGTTGTCTTCGACTTGGGCGAACGCCGCCAGTACCACGCTGCGATAGTGCGCGCCGGCTTCGTCGGTGGCGGCCCGTGCTGCATCCAGTTCAGCCTGATGTGCGCCGCCATCGAAAATAGTGCCCAACAGCGAAGGGCCGATGACCCAGAAAAGATTGGGTGCGGAAAGCAGTTTGGCGTACTCGGCACTTTGAAAACCGGCCTGCGCGCTCAGGGTCAGGCTGGGATAGAACGCGGCCTTGGCCACGCCGATTTTCGCGTTGGCTTCAGCGGTGCGGCGCTCGGCGGCGGCGATGTCCGGGCGGCGCTGCAACAAGGTTGACGGCAACCCGACCGGCACTACCGGCAGGGTCACCGGATGAGTGCTCTCGGCGATGCTGAAGTCCGAGGCCGATGCGCCGACCAACGCGGCGATCGCATGTTCCAGCAAGGCCCGTTGCGCCTGGTTTTGCGTCAGCTGCGATTTGGTCGATGACAATTGCGTGCGGGCACGGGCCACGTCCAGTCCGGAGACGATGCCGCCGTCATGCAGGCCCTGCGTCAGGTTCAGGGCTTTCTCGAACGCCGCACCGGTTTCCTTCAGCAGGCGGGTTTGCTGATCCAGTCCGCGCAGGCGGATGTAGGTGTCGGCCAGTTGCGTCTGCAGGCTCAGGCGCGCCGAGGCCAGGTCAGCCTTCTGCGCCTGGGCTTCGTCCTTGCCGGCGGCGACCGTGTCGCGCACCCGGCCCCACAAATCCACCTCGTAATCGATCTCGGCCCCGAGCGTCACCGAGTTGTACTCATCCGGGCCGCCATTGCGCAGCGGCTTGTTGTCCGACTGGCGAATGCGCTGCGGCTGGGCATTGCCGGTGATGCTCGGAAACAGCCCGGCCTCGACCTGTTTGACGAACGCCTGGGCCTGGGCGTAATGCGCCAGCGCGGCGCTCAGGTCGGGATTGTTGTGCAGCAATTGCTGTTGCAGCGCGTCGAGCTGCGGGTCGTTGTACATCCGCCACCAACCATCGCGGTTCAACTGGTCGGAAGGCTGCGCCGTGGTCCACGGTGCGACCGTGTGAAACGGCGCGGCAACCGGCGTCGGCGGCACGTGGTAGGTGGGTGCCAGCGAACAGGCATTGAGCCCGAGCGCCGCGCCCAAAACCCACGCGGCGGTGCACAACGCCGAGCGCTCAGCCATTGTTTTTGCCTCCCTTGTCGGGCTGCACGATCTGCACGCTGTCATCGTCGGCGAGGCCGTCCGGCGGGGTATCGATCACTCGGTCACTGGCCAGCAGGCCGGAGCCGATCTCCACTGAATCTCCCAACTCGCGGGCAATGGTGATGGTCTTGAAACGCACCTTGTCATTTGCATCCAGCGTCGCCACGCGCAAGCCGTGTTCGTCGTAGCGCAACGCACTGGCCGGCAGCCGCAAGGCGTTGACCTGCACCGGCAACTTGAACTCGACATTGGTGAAGCCGCCCGGGATCAGGCGTCCGCCGGGGTTATCCACCAGCAACTGAACCAGTGTCGTGCCGGAGGTGGCATTCACCGAGTCGGCGGTGGCGATGACCTTGGCCGGAAACTGCTCCTTCTGATATTCCGGCACGGTCAGATTGGCGCTGGTCCCCGCACGGACCAGTGGCGAAAAATTCTGTGGTACCTGCACATAAACCCGCAAGCGGCTGACATCGGACACCACAAACAGCTCGGGACCGTTGCTGCCGCTGCCAGCGTTGATCAGCGCGCCGACATCGGTTTCGCGCGCGGTCACCACGCCATCGAACGGCGCTACCAGACGCTGAAAGCCTTTGGTTGCCACCAATCGGTCGACGTTGGCTTTTGCCGCCAGTACCTGCGCCTGCTTGGCGCTGAGGTCGCCGTTGCGTTGATCAACGTCCTGGCGCGACACCGAATCGGAGGCCAGCATCGCCTGCCAGCGCTTTGCCGTGGTCGCCGCCAGCGACTCGTTGGCCTGGGCGGTGGCGAGGTCGGCGCGGGCTTGCAGCAGTTGTTGATCAAGCTCCGGGGCATCGATTTCGGCGAGCAATTGACCGGCCTTGACCGGCGCACCGATGTCGAATTTCCATGACTTCAAATACCCGCTGACGCGGGCGAAAATCGAGGCGCGGGAGTACGCCTCCAGCCGTCCCGGCAGATTCAGCACCGGACCTTGCGGGGCGATGCTTGGCGAGATCAGCACCACGTTGGCCACGGCCTGTTTGTCGGTCCAGTCCTTGAGCGTGCGCGATTCGCTGACGCGCCAGATGATGCACGCGATGACGATCAACACCAGCACCAGCCCGGTCAATGCGATGCGCCACAGACTGTGCTTGCGCCGCTGGGGCGCAGGGGTGTCCGGGGCAATGTGCTCGTCAGTCATGTCAGGCGCCCTCCGGGGCAGGAGGCAGTGGCGCGTCAGCGGCCGGGGCTGGCTCGCGGGCGTCTCGGGCGTGGACAATGCTGAAAATGATCGGCACCAGGAACAACGTCGCCATCGTGGCGAAGGACAGCCCGCCGATCACCGCCCGACCCAGTGGCGCGTTTTGCTCGCCACCTTCTCCCAGGCTCAGGGCCATCGGGGTCATGCCAATGATCATCGCCAGCGCGGTCATCAGCACCGGGCGAAAACGGGTGAACCCGGCCTCCAGTGCCGAACTGACCGAGTCACCATGGGCATCGAGGCGCTCGCGGCAGAAACTGACCACCAGAATCGCGTTGGCGGTTGCCACCCCGATGCACATGATCGCCCCGGTCAGCGCCGGCACCGACAATGGCGTGTGGGTGAGAAACAGCATCCAGACAATCCCTGCCAGTGCCGCCGGCAACGCCATGAGAATCACGAATGGATCGAGCCACGACTGGAAGTTGACCACGATCACCAGATAGATCAGCACCACTGCGCCGAGCAAGCCGTAGAGCATGCCGTTGAACGCACTGTTCATGGTTTGCACCTGGCCTTGCAGGGCGACTTTCGAACCCTTCGGAACATCTTTGGCGTGGGCATTAATGATGTCCTGAATATCCGCCGCCACGGCGCCAAGGTCGCGGTCCTGAGTCGACGCGAAAATCTCCACCACCGGTTGCAATTCCGACTGGCTGAACACTGAATGGCTGTTGGTGCGCTCAAGCGTCGCCAGACCGCCGAGAATCTGCTGGTCATTGCCGGCGCCGGTCGGACTCAGTGGCAGGTTGTTCAGCGCTGACAGCGAGTCGAGGTTGTATTGCGGCGTCTGCATCACGATCGGATAAGAAATGCCGTTGGCGGTGTTGAGCCAGTACGTCGGCGCCACCTGACTCGAGCCCGCGAGGTTGACCACCAGACTGTTGGTCACATCGCGTTCGGTGATGCCCACCAATTGCGCGCGGGTGCGGTCGACGTTGACCTGAAAGGTTGGCAGTTGCTCGGATTGTTGCAGGCGCGCATCGGCCACTCCCGGGACTCGCCGGATCTCACGCAACAAGGTATTGGCGTAGGCGAAATTGGCGACTTGATTGCCGCCCTGGATCTGCAGGTCGATGGGCGCCGACGCACCGAAATTCAGGATCTGCCCGACGATATCCGCCGGTGGAAAGGAAAACACCAGACTGGGAAATTGCCTGGGCAGTTGCTCGCGAATCTGCCGCATATAGTCGGCGCTGGGGCGGTGACCGTCATTGAGCTTGATGTGGATGTCGCTGTCCTGCGAACCCACGGTGCCGGTATTGTTGTAGGTGATGTTGATGCCGCTGATAGACAGGCCGATGTTGTCGACCACCGAGCCGAGATCGGCGGGCGGGATGATGCGGCGGATCGCGTTCTCGACGTCGTAAATCAGCTCGGCGGTCTTCTCTACGCGGGTGCCGACCGGCGCGCGTACATGCAGCAGGATCTGTCCCGCGTCGACCGCCGGAAAAAAGTTGCGCCCCAGAAACGGCACGAGGGTGAACGACAAAAGCACGAAGCCGAAAAAGCACACAACGAAAATTCCCCGGTGGTGCAGGGTGGTTTCCAGCATCGCGTGGTAGCGATCGCGAACGGCCTCGAAGCGCTTCTCGAAACCGCGTTGAAAACGCACCAGCGGATTGCGCGAACGCTGATTGTGCGCTGCTTGTTCCTCCTTGGTGTGCGGCTTGAGCAGGTAGTTGGCCATGGTCGGCACCAGCGTCCGCGACAGCAGGAACGAAGCGATCATGGCGAACACCACCGCTTCGGCCATCGGCACGAACAGATAGCGGGCGATGCCTTCAAGGAAGAACATCGGCACGAACACGATGCAGATGCACAGCAGCGAAACGAAGGCCGGGGTGACGATTTGCGCGGCACCGTCGAGGATCGCGGTCTTCACCTCTTTACCCTGTTCCAGGTGCCAGTTGATGTTTTCGATGGTGACCGTCGCTTCATCCACCAGAATCCCCACTGCCAGGGCGAGGCCACCGAGGGTCATGATATTGAGGGTTTCGCCGAGGGCGGCGAGGGTCGCGATCGAGGCCAGAATCGACAGCGGAATCGACACGGCAATGATCACCGTCGAGCGCCAGCTGCCAAGGAACAGCAGAATCATCAGGCTGGTCAGGGCTGCCGCGATGATCCCTTCCTTGGCCACGCTGCTGATCGCCGCGCGGACGAACACTGACTGATCCTCGATGAACTCGATTTTCAGGTTGTCAGGCAGCGCAGCCTTGGAGTCGGCGAGTTTGTTGCGGATACCGTCGATCACGCCAAGGGTCGAGGCGGACCCGGTCTTGAGAATGGTCAGCAGCACCGAGCGGCTGCCGTTGACGTGAACGATGTTGGCTTGAGGGGGATTGCCGTCACGCACGGTCGCCACATCGCGAATCAGCACTGTGGTGCCGTTGGCGGTCTTGATCGGTAAATCCTGCAGATCCTTGAAGTCCGTCGGCGCGTTGTTCAGCAGCAGCGGGTACTCATAGTCGCCGATTTTTTCGGTGCCCACCGGGGTGATCAGGTTCTGCGTGGCCAGTGCGTTAGCTACATCCTGCCCCGAGAGCCCGCGGGCCTGCATGGCGGCCGAGTCGAGGTCGATCTGGATCTGCCGGCTCTTGCCGCCGAACGGATAGGGGATGGCCGCTCCGGCGACAGTGGTCAGCATCAATCGCACGGTGTTCAGGCCGATATCGCCCAGTTGTTGTTCGCTCAGATTCTTGCCGGACAACGCCAGTTGAATGATCGGCACCGTCGAGGCGCTGTAGTTGAGGATCAGCGGCGGGGTGGTCGCCGGCGGCAACTGGCGCAGGATCGCTTGCGACACCGAAGTCACTTGCGCGTTGGCGTTGGTGATATTGACGTTGGGCTGGAAGAAAATCTTCACGATCCCGAAGCCGTTCAGCGACTGCGCCTCGATGTGGCGGATGTCGTTGACCGTGGTGGTCAATACGCGCTGGAACGGTGAGGTGATCCGTCCGGCCATTTGGTCGGGCGACAAACCGGTGAACTGCCAGATCACCGCGATCACCGGAATGCGGATCTCGGGAAAGATGTCGGTGGGCGTACGCAGCGCCGCCAGCGGACCGGCGATCAGGATCAGAATCGCCAGCACCACAAAGGTATACGGTTTTCCCAGCGCGATACGTACCAGTGCATGCATTGCGATTGTCCGGGCAACGGAGCGGACAGCGATACGAGCGAGGAACGGGCCGTGAGCGCTTGATCGACTGCCTGTCCGTGGGAGCGTGGGTGAGCCCGGATGGCAGGTGAATGCGCCTCTGGCTCTGCTTCTCGCAGAATAGACCGCCGTGACTGTGGCAGCCGGCAAATCGACCAACAGTAGATGAATATTTAGTTAGCTTGGTAAGCAATCAGGCGTGACCCGCCCCCTGTGGGAGCGAGCTTGCTCGCGCAGGCGTCGCTCAGGACACCGAAAATCATTCAGATAGCAGCAAACCGCTTATCCAGATAATCAATGATTACCTTGGACTCATACATCCAGGTCGTCTGCCCATTCTCTTCAATGCGCAGGCACGGCACCTTGATCTTGCCACCCTGTTCCAGCAGCGTCTGGCGGTCATGCTCGTTGTTCTTCGCGTCCTTCAGTGCGACCGGCACATTCAGGCGACGCAGGGTGCGGCGGGTTTTCACGCAGAACGGGCAGGCGTGGAACTGGTACAGCGTCAGGTCTTTGGCGGCCGAGTTGACCTGTGCCTGAACTTCGGCCGGACGCTGTTTCTTGCCCGGGCGGGTAATGAAGTCGATGAAGATGATCAGTTGGCCGAGGCCGACACGAAGCGCTTTGACGAACACGTTGAAAGCCTCACGGTGCAAAAAGAGAAGGGCGCGCAGCTTACCCGATTTTTTGCGGGCGAAAAAAAACCGGCGATGAATGCCGGTTTTCTTCGTACCGCGAATTACTTGATCAGGCTGAGGAATTCGCTGCGGGTTGCCGCGTTTTCGCGGAACTCACCGAGCATCACCGAAGTGATCATCGACGAATTCTGTTTCTCGACACCGCGCATCATCATGCACATGTGCTTGGCCTCGATCACCACGGCCACGCCCAGCGCGCCGGTGACTTGCTGCACCGCATCGGCGATCTGGCGGCTGAGGTTTTCCTGAATCTGCAGGCGGCGGGCGTACATGTCGACGATCCGCGCGACCTTCGACAGGCCCAGCACCTTGCCGCTCGGGATATACGCAACATGCGCCTTGCCGATGAACGGCAGCAGGTGGTGTTCGCACAACGAGTACAGCTCGATGTCCTTGACTAGCACCATTTCGCTGTTGTCGGAGCTGAACAGGGCACCATTGGTGACCTCTTCGAGCGTCTGTTCATAACCGCGGCAGAGGTACTGCATGGCTTTAGCGGCACGCTTTGGCGTGTCGAGCAGGCCCTCGCGGGACACGTCCTCGCCCAGTTGGCCGAGAATCGCGGTGTAGTTCTGTTCCAGTGTCACAGGGGCTGATTCCATAAGGGTTTCAGAGGGGTACTGTTTCTGTCTGTACCAATTTTGTACCAATCAAGCTGTTTTCGAGCTTACCGAGTTCACCCCAGTCAGTGCTGGAATTGATCCATCGGGCGTAAGTCGATAGCAACATCTGAACGCTATGACCGAGCTGAGTGGCAATAAACGCAGGGTTCATACCCGCCATGAGGCACATGGTAGCGTATGTGTGTCGGCAGTTGTATTGCCGGCGGGCGCGAATCCCCAATTCGGTCAGTGCAGCCTGGAAGTGTTTGTCGGTCACACTCGATTGTTGAATGAACTCGAAGTTCTTGGTTGGCGGGAACACGTAGGGCGATTCGGCGCGTTTACGACGGCTCTGCAGGGCGCGTTGTTGCGCCTCCAGCTCTGCCTGCTCGAGGGCGTGCAGCGCGCGGCTATTGAGCATGACCTGTCGCACGTTCCGGGTTTTGGTGCGCTCCTCGATCTTGTAGTCCGCGACGATCCGACACACGTTGACCAGTCGCTTTTCCTTGTCGACCTCTTCCCAGCGCAGCGCCGCGATCTCGCTGGGGCGCATTCCGGTGTAGAAGGCGAACTCGAAGTACGCCGCGTAGATCCGCATTGAATGGGTCAGCGTTTTATATAGGTGTTCGATTATCTGGTTGGCCTCACCGACCGTGAAGGGATCGATGGGTTTCTTGGCCTTCACCGGCAGTTCGATGGACTCCACCGGGTTACGGTTGATCAGGCCGTCTTTCACTGCGGTACCGAACACCGTGGTCAGGCGCTGGATCGCCGCGCGCTTCACGCCCGGCGTCGGCCATTCGGTATTGGCCACCACCTTGCGCAGCATCACCGACGTGATGCTGTCGATGGGCAGCATTGCCAGATACGGCATCCAGTACAGATTGAGCGAGCCGAGGTAGTTCTTGCGTGTCCCGGCCACGATCTCGCGACTGTTGAGCCACTCCTGGGCGTACTCCCCGAAGCGGGGAGTCGCCGAGTAGTTGGCATAGGTGGAGTTGGGGAACAGTTCGGCATATCGCTGATCATCCAGAACGCCGTGCTTGATCAGGCTGGTTACGTTAGCGCGTAGGTCGGCGGCAGCCTTAATCCCCTTCGGCGTTGGGGGATAGGGGAGGGTTTCGCAACGGCGCTGCCCGTTCCAGGTGAAGCGAATGCGGACGGACTGTCCAGCAAATTCAACTCCGGTGGGCAATCCCATTGGCTTTCTAGCCATGCCTCGTATCTCCTCAGACTGTAATAAATGCGGCTATCGATGGTGTTCCAGACACCTTTGGGAATGACGCCTCTGGCGCGCTTACCTTGAAGCGCTCGGCGGGTGGTGCCGACCAACTCGGCCATCTTGTCTTCTGGAATCTTGTCCAGGTGGTAGGTCGGCAGCGATAAGTCTGCATCGTCATCAACGGGCGTATACCCCTCGGCAAGCTGCGCGGGCGGGCGATGCTGAGCGGTCAGCGTTGCATTGGGTGTCGCTGCCCGGCGCAGCTTTTCTTGGGGGGGAAGTGCCTCGGTAGCGGCTTGAGGAAAAGCACTAATGCCTGCTGCTGCGCAGCAGAGACCTTTTATTCCTTGAGTGTCGACGCGCGTGCTGTCGCAGAGCAACGCGGTCGATAATCGTGCTCGTATGCGAGATTGCTCGTCGCCTTGCTCTGAGATTCGATAATGAGTCGGTCCGAAGTAAGACAGTGTGCCGTTCATGCGGCCTCTCCCTCATTTGTAACCTGCAGAAGTTTTGCCATGGCCAGCGCTTGGTCGCGCAAGGCTCTGGTTTCGCGTTCGAGTTTTTTGCCTGTGCGGAAGGCGGCGAACGTATCGGCTGCGATCCGCAGTTTCTCGGCAATCTCCAGCAGGGTGATCCGTGCAGGTTCTCCAAGCTGCGCGGCCTCTACGGCGCGTTTGTAGAAGTCGTAAAGTTGCTCGTGTTTGTTTTGAACCTGCTTGAGCGATAGCGTGAGGTTGCGGATATCTTCAGATTTGTCAGCGCTCCGAACGGCTATGCCTTCGCTGTAGCCATCTGCATAACCCTCGGTGAGGCCGTTGTTGAATCCGTTCCGGTAGGCAAGCCAGTAAATGCCAGCGGTCATGAGGACGATTGCTATCAGCGCGCAGATTTGAATTGCTGTCATGTGGTGTGCTCCTGGTGATGTCATCGGCCGGTGGTGGCAGCCGCTTGGTTTGTGATTGTTACTCGTTGGTGTCGTCCTGCTGTCGCTGCATGTCTTCGTCGGCCTTGTAGGCGCGGATGTCGATCAGTGAGGCGATGTGCCTGATGTGGGCGTACTTCGGTGCCTTGCGGCTGGTGTCCAGTGTGGTGATGGGGAGCTGGATGCGGCCGCTGCTGATTTCGGCCGCGAACGATTGCTCGTTGAGGTTGCGAAAGTAGCGTTCGCGAACTCTGTCTAGCGGGATCAGGACGTCGCCGAAGGTGCGAAAGAGCAGCTCGACTGTGGCTGACTCCGGTGCCGGGTGTAGGCGCAGCGGGTTTTGTGCTGTGTTACTCATGGCTTTGTTGGGCCTCCTGGCGTTGTTTTCGGGCCGGGTGGTTCCAGGCGTTCAGGCAGTGTGTTCTGGTCAGCTCGCGCAGATGTTCGGGCACTTCGAGGAGCGCGGCGTTGCGCTCCTCTCGTGTCCGCATGGCGATGATCTGGCGGGCATATTCCCTAGGCCACGTCACGGTTGTCTGCCGGTATGGCAGGTAGGTCGATGTCCAACTGTTCGGCCAGCCAGCGGATGCCGGGTTGTTTCACCCTGGTCGACTGGCTGTACTGCATGCCGAGCTGGTCGTGGTACCACTGGCCGTCCTTGATGCGCATGTAGTCGCGGTCACGATTGGGGTAGGCCGGTAGGTTCTTCTCGTTGAGCAGGCCTTTTTCCCGCATGCGGGCGATGAGCTTTGGCCGGGTGAGGCCGAGTTGGGTTGCGGCTTGGGTGAGGTTGCGTTCCATGGCGTCCCCCTCATGCCGCGTGCGCGGCTGGGGTGGCCGCTGCAGCGAGGTGGTTGATGGACTCGGTGACCTTGCCGTAGATCTCGACATCAGTCCCGTACGCGGTGAAGCAGCGGGTGTGCGGGCTTTTGTTGCCGATGCTCAGGATGGTGGTGATACCTGAGCGCGATTGCGTTCTGTGTACCGCGACTTGCAGAGGGTAGTCGAAGCCCATTTCGAGGCTCAGCACACCGCCGGTGCGTACCAGCTCGAACACGCGTTGCTTGTCGGTGACCTCGAAGCGGCCATATTCGCGGCTGGCGTGCGGGCGGTGCACCAAGTCGCTGGTGTTGCTTGCGTCGAACGGGCCGTTGGCGATTTCTTCGATGAAGTCGGCCAGTTTGAGGTGTGTTTTCTTGTCGTTCTGCAGGGTCAGCGTGTGGCGTTCGCTGCCCAGCTCGACGACGAAGGTGCTCTCTGATGTGCCGCGTTCGACCTTGAGCCGGAATGCCAGGCACTCACGCTTGGGCGCTGTCCGGAGAACGTGGTTGAAGGTCTCGGTCAGGTTGACCTGGGCATTGAGCAACTGAAGCGTGAGGTTGTCGATTTTGTACTTGATCATGCTGCGTGCCCTCCGCCGTTCGGATCGAATTGGGTGGAGGTAGCGCGAGCTTGCTGCTTCGGTTTGCTGGTTACAAACAAGCAGCCGGTCTCGCGTGCTAGACGGCGGATCTCGAAGATGCGAGAAGGGTCAGCAGCGGCTGGATGGACGTGCAAAGTTGTTGTGGTGTGCATGGTTTTGCCTCGCTCTGTGGTGGAAGAGTGAGGCGAATATCAACCAGCGGTTGCAAAATGTCAATCGCAGGTTGATTTTTGCATGGCTTTATGTGGGTAGACGAAATAGTGGCGATTCGATAGCATCTAAGGACTAATAAACATTCATTTCAATCTATTTGTGGATGCAGTTTGTGCTGAAAAAGGGATGGAGTAATATTCGACAGGTTATCAAGGATGCTCGTTCATATAGTTATCGACGCATGAACTCGATTATAAGCGGTCTCGGGTTCGGAACCTTACTAATGATGATGAGCGTGACACTAATTGGTGGGGTGGGGCTATACATTGTATTGAAGCTAACCTACGGAATTGACTTGCCGCTTATTGGTTTAAACTTTGCGGGGCAGTCCGATAAGCTTGGGCAGTTTGGAGACTTTTTTGGTGGAGTCCTCAACCCACTACTAAGTTTTATGGCACTACTTGGGGTGCTGTACACAATTCGGACTCAAGGGCAGGAATTAAAAGAAGCTAGAGAGGAAACTAGGATAGCCAACCGAATTCAAGATAAGCAGACGGCTGTGTTTGAACGTCAGAATTTTGAATCTGTATTTTTTAGGCTAATTGATGTTCATTCAAATATTGCTGAGAGAATTCGTGACAAGACTGGCCTAATGGGCGGGAATGGTTTTGGACGTGCCGTTGAGCAAATTGTATTGAAGTATCGTTACGCTTGTGAGGACTTAGCTGACGCTCAAAGGTCAAAACCGAAGCCACAGTATGAGGCGAAAGATCCCGAAAAAACAACCGAGCAAGAGTTGTTGCAGCGGGCTTTTGATGAAGGTGTCTATCCTGAAATTCGTGTAATGCTTTCTCAGTATTATAGAAATATTTACCAGATACTTAAGCTGGTAGACGGTTTTAAGCTGGCCAATGAAGATCATGCCGCACGGCGCTCTGTTCGACAGGTTAGGTTGGAGTATTTTCATAAAAGACAATATTCTAATATTCTAAGGGCTCAGCTTTCCGATGATGAACTAAAGTTGTTGTTTTTTAATTGTGTGACGGTAAATGGTTCTGGGTTGAAGAGTTATGTAGAGCAATATTCTTTACTGAAGCATTTGCACACAGCTGAATTTCTCGCTGGAAGGCAAGAGTTGTATGAGTTGTATGAAGATATAGCTTATGCAGATTATGAAGATATTGGGATTGGCAGTATTCTGAAATACACAAAATCCCGAGTTTATAGCCAGTTGCGAGCCACGTATAGTAGTAATAGGTAGGCCACTTCATTCAGGGATGAATGATCCGACCACCTTACCGCAAATGTGCGTCTCTTCCGTGATGTCAATAATTGGATATTGCGGGTTGATTGGCCTGAGAAATTGTCGGCCAGCGTCTTCTACCAATATTTTGAAGGTTGCTTCATTTGTGCGCGGCACTCTGGCAATTACTCGGTCGCCGGTCTTTGTTTCTGCCTCAGGATCCACAAAAATGATACATCCTGTTGGGTAACTGCGCCCAGGGCCAGGATTCGTCATGGAGTCTCCGAGAACCTTCAAGGCATACCCTTGGTTGCTAATAGGAACCGGGCACGATAACCAAGAGTCACTCTCATAGTCCTCGATGTTTGAGATCGCCTCACACCAAGCCCCAGCCTGCACCCAAGAAATCAATGGAACTTTGCCAAAGCGCTGCCTGATCTCACGTACGTTGCTGGCGTCATCAGTAGTTATGTTACGAACATTACTATTCCCAGTTTGCTCTTTTGGCAGCACGCCGTATTCAAGCCATTCCCGCCTAACCCCAAGCCAAGAGCAGAGGGCACACATGCTGTCTGCCTCAGCCATCGCTTCTCCATTCAGCCACTTGCTGATGGCCTGGGTCGTTTTATCAACGCCCACGCTTTTCAACTGACGATGAATATCCACACCACGACCTCTGCTGCGTACGCCGGCATCGTCTAGTGCTTTGTGTAGGCGCTCGCTAAAAGCTGCGCGGAGAGAATTTTTATCAACCATGGGTTGAGAGTCTCATAAAGGTTGCGCAATAGTCAGTTGATCTATAACATCAACCGCAAGTTGATAAATGGAGGTTGTCATGTTGGACCCCGCAGATTTTCCTAGCGCGATTGCATTCGCGTTTGAAGCCGTAGGCGGCATCGGGGCCGCCGCGAGGGTATGCAATAGAAGCTATCAGGCGTTGAACAAATGGCGTCAGGCTGCATGCCTGCCGCGAACGGATTACACAGGTGAAACCAAATACGCCGAACTGCTGGCGGCAGCCGCGAGGGAGAAAGGTAATGCCTTCCAAGCTGCTTGGCTGTTGAACGCTTCTGCCCCTCAAAAAGCTGCGGCGTAGTAAGAAAAAAGGCGACCCAAAGGTCGCCCAGTTCCTCCCGACACGCACCACCACAGCGCTGTCGGGGCGCGATAAAGATAGGCGGGCACACCACATGCAACCACCTCTCTTTTTCGCGCTTTTCCAAGGCTCGGAAGCCTTGGTGTTGCTGCCTTTTCCACCACAGATTGGGCAGCTGTTGCGCCAGGGGTGAGCAACGGATTGCTCGCCCCGGCACGGTGCCGGTATCGATCCCTAAGATCTAGCCGGCGTTTGGGCCCTTTCAAGCCACGCGGCAAATGTATCACCACTACATGTCGCGCGGCACTGGCAACTTACAAGGATTAATGCCATGAGCCGTATCATTCTGAGCTCCGTTGAGCGGGCGCAGCGGCAAGTTTTGCCGCTCGATCTCGCGCTTTACCATGCTGCCCGGGACTACCCCGGTGGCGCCGCCGCCATCGCCGCCACCACCGGCCGTAATGCGACCACGCTGCAGCACAAGCTGTCCCCAACCCATCCCAGCCACACAGTGAACATTCAAGAGTTCGGCGAGATTCTGGAGCTGACGAAGGATCGCCGCATTCTGGATGCGGTGCATGCATTGGTCGGTGACACGACTTGGCAGGAGTTGGCTGAGGCGTACACCAACGACATGCCCGAGACGCTGACCACCGGGATTGCCGAGTACTTCCGGCAAGTGGCGGATCTGGCGGATACCTGGGCCAAGAGCATTGGCGACGGGGTGGTTTCCGATGAGGAACTCGCCGCGATTCGCCTGCAGGTGTTCCGTGGGATTCAGGGGCTGTTGGGGTTGTTCAACCGCGCCACGTATGTCAACCAGACGACGCGGGGTGTTGATCGTGGCTGACATTGCTGACTTCGCAAATGACCTGGTGCAGGAGCGTATCGATCAGGCGCTCGCTGCACGCAACGCCACCAAGCCTGCCTTGGTGGCGCATTCGTTTCTGTTCTGCGAAACGTGTGATGACCCGATCCCTGAGGCTCGTCGTTTGGCGCAGCCCGGTTGCACACAGTGCGTTGGGTGCCTTTCTCTCGTGGAATTGAAGGGGGCACACCATGCTCGATGAGGTATTGGGGCAATTCGCCGATTACGGGCTTGAACCTGCGCAACCGCTGGTGTTCGGCAAGCTGACACGGTGTAAGACCGCGCAGGACAAAGGGAAGGAAAAGAACGGCTGGTATGTCGTTCACGAGCAGCGCACGGAGAAAGGCGAGACGCTGATTTTCGGAGCGTTCGGTGATTGGCGTTCGGGTGAGTCGCAAAAGATCAAGGTGAAGGCCGGGCGGATGTCGCCGGAAGAACGTGAGGTCATGCGCGCTCGGCAGGATGAGGCAAAGCGTCGGGCTGCCGAGATCTCGGCCAATGCGGCCCGTCGTGCGGCGAATCGGGCGGCGGGGATGTTCAAACGCATGCCGGAAAAGGGCCGTAGCGACTATCTGGATCGAAAGCAGATTGTCGGCTTCGGGGTTCGGTATGCGCCGCGCACCGGGGCGTTTTTGGTACCAATGAGCAATGTGCGCGACGAGATTGTCGGCCTGCAGGTGGTGTTCCCGACCAAGCAAGAGGATACCGGCCGGGACAAATCCTATTGGCCTTACGGCATGTCCAAAGAGGGGGCTTTCCATCTGATCGGGCCGCACCCGGATCCGGGCGAGCCTGTATTGGTATGTGAGGGCTACGCGACCGGCGCAAGCCTGCATATGGCTACGTCACTGACCGTGGCCGTTGCGTTTGATGCGGGCAATTTGCTGGTGGTTTGCAAGGCCATGCGCGAGCGCTTCGCTGGTTGCCCGCTGATCATCTGCCGAGATGATGACTGGAAGACCACGAAGCCGAATGGCGATGCGTGGAACCCCGGTGAAGAGAAAGCGAACAACGCGGCGCTGATTGTCGGTGGTCAGGTGGTCGCGCCGATCTTTTCCGGAGAGCGGGAAGCCAAGTGGACCGACTTCAACGACCTGCATGTCGCGGAAGGTTTGGAAGCGGTGCGTCGTCAGGTGCTGGCAGTGGTCAAGCCGCCGGCCGCTGGTGGCTGGAAGGACATGCTGGCCCGCAGTGAAAGCGGCGCGTTGATTGCGCACATGCAGAACGTCGAGTTGATCCTGGCCAATGACGAACGCTGGGCCGGGGTGATCAGCTACAGCGCGTTCAGTTCGAAGATCGTAAAGCTGCGTGCGGCCCCATATGGCGGCGGCACAGGCGATTGGGCGGATATCGACGATGTGCGGGTGATGAAGTGGCTCGCGCAGCAGTACAACTTGCGGGTCAAGGCCTCGCATGTGATCGAGGCGGTGAGTGTGGTTGCGCATGACCATGCGTTTCATCCGGTGCGGCAGTACCTGCGCAAGCTTGAGTGGGATCGCGTGCCGCGCCTGGAAAGCTGGCTCACGGACGTCATGGGCGTCAAGGCAACCGACTATTCGTCCAAGGTTGGCAAGCGCTGGATGTTGTCAGCCGTGGCGCGGGTGATGAAGCCGGGCTGCAAGGCTGACTCGGTGATGATCCTTGAGGGTGCGCAGGGCGCTGGTAAGTCAACGGCGATGAGCATTCTCGGTGGTGAGTGGTTCATGGATACGCCGTTTGCCCTGGGCGACAAGGACGGGTTTCAGGCGATCCGGGGCAAGTGGATCGTCGAGCTGGGCGAGCTGGACAGTTTCAACAAGGCCGAGAGCACCAAGGCTAAACAGTTTTTCTCCGCGTCGACGGACACCTACCGCGAGAGCTACGGCCGCCGCACTATGGACGTGCCGCGTCAGTGCGTGTTCGTGGGTACGACGAACCAGGACGAGTACCTGAAGGACGCGACCGGTAACCGACGTTACTGGCCGGTGGCGTGTACCAAAGTGGATCTGGAGTTGTTGCGCTCGATGCGCGATCAGCTTTGGGCTGAAGCGGTGTTCTGCTACGACGCGGGCGATCTCTGGTGGGTGACGCTGGATGAGGCGTCGATGTTCGGTGAGGAGCAGGACGAGCGCTTTGTGGTGGATGAGTGGGAAGGTCCAATTCTGACCTGGCTTGAGGAGTCGCAGATCGGCGAAACCACCACGGGTAGCGAGGTGCTTGCCAATGCGCTGAAGCTGGACTTCGGGCATTGGGGTAAGCCGGAGCAGATGCGTGTCGGGGCGATCATGCATCGGTTGGGGTGGCGGCGTGTGCGGTTGCCTGCGCTGGTGAAAAGTGGGCAGCGGCCGTGGGCTTACAAGAAGCCGGCAGGGTGGGGCGGTGCTTCGGCGTTGCAGCGGGAAGCGTTTGAGGAGCCTTGCTTTGATTAAGGAGATCGATTCGCTTCTTCGGTCGTGGGCACTGGATCTGCATTCGGATCTCTCAAGTGGAGGTCTCGCAGGTGGGAATATGGTCGCCATGATGATGGAGACCAATGGTCAACTGATTCGGGGGCGACGAGCCTTCCGTGCGCCGCTGGAGAGTTCGTTGGACATCGAACTGATCGTGAACAAGCATCTCGCGCCCGAGCTGGTGACGGTCGTGCGTGAGCATTACTGCACGCACGATGTGGATATGCGTTTGCGGTACGCCCATTGCGGTTGCGGCCGCGACACGTATTACCAGCGCTTGCATGACGCGCACCTGCAGATCTTCGGTGTAATGATGGGGATGGCTGCGTGACTCCAGGCATTGCTCCCGCTATTGCTGTCCTACTGGCCCGCCTTGTCTCGCTGCGTTTCGATGCAGCGGGACAGGTGCGGGCCTTGTCGTTGTTGGCCTGTCCCACCGTCCCGCTTAGAAGTACCTCCCGCCCGTGTAAGCGGAGCGGGCGAGCAGTACGCGCTTACGCGCGAACGCGTGTTCTTTAATTTTCTTCCTTTACACGAGAAAAGAGAAAGATAAGTGGGACAGTGGGGCGAAGCCCCGAATTTAGGCGCTCTCAGGCGTCCCACTTCGATTCCGAAAAGTGGGACGTATGGGACACCACCGAAGCAACAGAATGCCGGGGTGGTGTATTCGCCGACATTCGCTAGGCGTTCACCCTGCGTTACCCACTTATTCACCGGGTGGCATTAAAACAGGGTTGCTGCCACCGGAATCGACCTGTAAAAAGTAGTCATCTTCGATAGGTGCGACCGCAGAGAGCGGCAGGCACCCACCACCAAACCCGGCCATTGCGCCGGGTTTTTTATTGACTAGGTTTTTTGTACTCAAGCGAGTAGCGCAGGTAGTTCTTGAAGAAGTAGGCAGTGGCCAGCAATACCAGCACACCGAGAGCAGCCATGATCAGAGTAAGGGTGCGCGTTAGGCTAACGGGGGCGTCACTCGTGCCCAAGAGATAGAGACTATGGGCATGGCTGAATGTGAGCGCAGCAAGGCAACACCAGGCTGCGAAAATTTTGAACTCAATGAGTCGCTTTTCACTGATTGAAAAATAAGTGAATACGGCAGAAAGAAGCGCCAAAACAAACGTTGCTTTTTCCATTGGATGTTCCCTTAAACATGAGTCGAAAGGCTTGAGCCTAAGCCTCTCAATGACCGCCGACAAGTGAATTGCTCAGACGTGTTTTGATTTGGAGACGTGATGACAAACGAACAACAAGCACTGGCAGAGATGCCGATCTGGTTAGTGATCGTCCTGGCCCTGGTCGGTGGCGTATCGGGAGAGATGTGGCGGGCCGACAAGGACGGGGCGCGGGGATGGGCACTGTTGCGCAGACTCGCGCTTCGATCCGGGGCCTGCATTGTCTGCGGGGTGTCGGCGATGATGTTGATGATCGCAGCCGGCATGACGATCTGGACGGCAGGCGCCTTGGGTTGCCTGACGGCGATGGCCGGTGCCGATGTGGCCATCGGGTTGTACGAACGATGGGCTGCCAAGCGGCTGGGCCTTTCCGAGTCGGCATCGACCGACCGAACCTAGGTGCGGGGCCGACCGGGGGGGGGCGGTTTTTCCGGGTCCTCCCCGAGGGCCGCCCCCTACACGGGTTAGCGAACTCGCGGGATCTCTGCAGCTGAGAATTTGGCAGGGATGTCCGTCTTTTCAAAGGGTTAGATATGGGCAGGTCAGTTAGCAAGGCCGACTTGAGCGAGATCGTCGGCCGTGATGAACGCACCCTGACCCGATGGCAGAACGACGGCATGCCTGTGACCGAGTTCGGCCTCGGTCGGGGCAACGAAAACCAATACGACACCGAAGCCGTCATTCAATGGCTGATGCACCAGGCCGCACTCAACGGCAAAAAAGAATCTTCACGCGACCGGCTCGACCGGATCCGTGCCGACCGCGAAGAACTCGCGATGGCCAAGGATCTGGGCGAAGTTGTGATTGCGGCTGATCTGGTCGAGCGTTTCGAAGCCATGATCACCGCTGCCAAAGTGGAGCTGCTCAATTCCTTTCCGGACGAGTTAGCCGCCGAATTGTCGGCGCGCTACGACGTGGAAGTTGACGAGCAGCTCATTCGCGACCCCATTGAAGCCATCCTGAGGAGGCTTTCTGACTATGACAAGGATGATGCCCCGTCAGATGGATATTCTGACGAACCGGACGATTCGGAGGGCCTTGAGGAAGACGGCGACTAAAGCGCTGCGCGGCGCCTGCCGCAAGTGGGCACCGCCGCCCCGCATGAGCATTATCGAGTGGGCGGACAAGTACCGCTGGCTCGCACCGGAAGAAGCGGCACGCCCCGGCAAGTATCGCTTTGACGTGACACCTCACCTTATCTGGCCCGGTGGGCCATTGGAGGCACTGGACGATCCGACTGTTAGCGAGATCGTCGGACGCAAATCGGCGCAGGTGGCCTGGACGTCTGGCGTTCTGGGAAATGCCCTGGGCAAATGGATCGACATTGACCCGTCCCCGATCCTGGTGTTGTTTCCCAAAGCCGAAGCGGCCAAACAGTACGTCGGCGAAAAGCTCGAACCGATGATTGAAGCCACGCCACGGCTGCGCAAGAAAGTCGACCTGCGCAGCCGCAAGCTTCAACAAAGGCAGGACTTCAAGCGTTTTCCTGGTGGCTTCCTGAAAATGGTTGGCTCCAACAGCCCGGCCAGCGTGAAGTCCACGCCAGTGCCACGGGTGGCTATTGAGGAACCGGACGACTGCAACCTCAACCTGCGCGGGCAGGGCGATAGCATCAAGCTGGCGAAGGAGCGACTCAAAACCTTTCGTCGTTCGAAAATCATCATCGGCGGCACACCGACCATCAAAGGTCTATCGGCCATCGATGCGGAGTTGGAGCTATCAGATAAGCGTGTTGGTTTGGTGCCCTGTCACGAGTGCGGGCAAGAGCACGCGCTGAACTTCGACAACCTGCACTGCGATGAGGATCCTCAGTACCAGCACGAGGTGTACGGCAAGAAGCGTCCGGAAAATACTTTCTACTCTTGCCCGCACTGCGGCGGGATCTGGGACGATAACCAGAAAAACGCCAACCTCAAGCATGGGCGCTGGTCAGCTACAGCAGAGTTTCGTGGTATCGCGGGCTACATCCTCAACGAGCTTTACGCGACGTTTTGGGGATCGCGCTTTGAGGTGCTGATGGAAAAGAAACTCCAGGCTGAGCACGCGGCGGCGCAGGGCAACATCGGCCCGATGATCGCCTTCGTCAACAGCTCCAAAGGCGAAAGCTACGAATACCAGAGCGATGCTCCGAAGACTGATGAACTGGAGAAGCGCGCCGAACCCTACGCGGAACTCACCGCACCCCAAGGTGTGCTTTTGGTCACCGTCGGCGTCGACGTGCAAGGCGACCGCTTGGCGCTAGTGATCACTGGATGGGGACGGGGTGAAGAGTCATGGCGTCTGTATTGGGGCGAGCTGCACGGCAACCCCATCGATCCGCATGACGCTGTCTGGCAAGAGCTGGACAGGGTCATCTCCAGACCGATTCCCATCGCAAGCGGCGCCCAACTGGCGGTGTCGGCGGTCAGCATCGACAGCTCTGACGGTAATACCAGCGATGCGGTTTATGCGTATGTGCGTGATCGTCAACGCTACAACGTCATGGCGATCAAAGGTGCTTCCGTTGACAGCCGCGACAAGGAGATTTTCACCAAGCCGCCGCAGTCGGTGGACACCTCGCAAGACAACACCAAGGCTGCCAAATACGGGCTGAGGGTCCACATCGTTGGCACGCACAAAGCCAAGACCCTGATCGACGGCCGACTTCGGCTGAAAGGCGCAGGGCCTGGCCGAATGCACTGGTATAGCGAGATCCGCTCGGACTACTACGAGCAGCTCACCAACGAAGTGCTGGCGCCGCACCCACGCAACCCCAGCAAGATGGTTTGGCAGAAAAAGGCCGGACGGCGCAACGAAGCGCTCGACTGCGAGGTGTACGCCTTGCATGCGGCGCGCAGTCTGAAAACCCACCTGCTGCGCGATCACGAATGGGATCAGCTGGAGCAGCAACTGCTACAGCCAACTCTGTTCACCACCGAACAACCGGTCGCACCGGTACCGCGCCGAGCCGTCGCTCGTGGACGGGGCACCCGCAGTCGCGCGGGCTACTAGGAAAACAAACATGACAGACGCACAACAGCGCCTCGCGGAAGTCCGGGCGGCGATCTCTGACGTCCTGAAGAAAGGCCAGCGCTTGCGTCGTGCGGATCGCGAACTGTATCGCGCCGAGCTGAACAGCCTTCGCCTGCTAGAGCAGCAATACGCGAAGGAGGTCGCGCTGGAACAGGCCCAACAACAGGGACGCGGCCGTAACCGCATCTCCTACATGAAGATCTGACTATGGGATTTTTTCGAAAAGACCCGGCCGAGTTGCTGATGCGTGAGGCGATCAAGCTCGCCAAGTCGGCAAACGAAGCCCGACCTATCGTCGCTCAAGGCGGCGGTGGCGGTGTTGAGACTCGGTGGCGCGGTGCCTCCCGGGTGCTGCGTAGCATGGCCAGCTGGATACCCGGTCTTGGTAGCCCGCGTCGGGATCTCGATCAGAATGAGCGGCGAATGCTGGTGGCTCGTTCGCGGGATGCCATGCGCAATCACCTGATCGCCCGTGCAGCCATCACTCGGTTGCGTACCAACGTCGTTGGCACCGGACTGGTTTGCCGCGCACAGATCGACCATGACGCGCTTGGCCTCGACGAGCTGCAGGCCGATGCAATCAACGCCCAACTTGATCGTTTGTGGTCGTTGTATGCCGATGACCCTCGGGAATGTGACGCTGAGGCCTCGCTCAATCACTATCAGCTGCAGGCACTGGTGTTGATATCGTCGATGGTAGGCGGTGATGTATTGGTGGCCAGTCCCGACGATGAGCGTCCTGGCTGTGTGTTCAGTACCCGGCTGCAATTGATCGAATCGGATCGCGTGTGCAACCCGGCTGGGCAACTGGATGGCGTCAACCTGGTGGACGGAGTCGAGTTTGATCGGCTCGGTGCGCCGTTGGCCTATCACGTCTGCAGCGGCTACCAGAACGAATACACCTCCGGCCAAGCGCTTAAGTGGGAACGGTTGCCGGCCTTCGGAGAAGCCACTGGCCGGCGCCGGGTGATGCACGTCATGGCCGACAAGGAGCGCCCAGGGCAGAAGCGAGGCGCGCCGTATCTGGCTCCGGTGCTGGAGCCGCTGCAAAAGTTGGAGCGCTACAGCAGCGCCGAACTGATGGCGGCGGTGATCTCGGCGATGTTCACCGTGTTCATCAAAAAGACCAATGACTTTCAGGTTGGCAATCTGCCGCTGACGGCACTGGCCAACGAAGGTGACGGCGTTGGAGGCGACACCACCGGCGATGGTGAGTTGGCCTTGGGCGAGGGCGCCATTGTCGATTTGGGCCAAGGTGAAGAGCCAGTAATCGCCAATCCTGCGCGACCCAACGCGCAATTCGATCCGTTCTTTACCGCCGTCGTTAAGGAAATCGGCGCCGCGCTCGAACAGCCAATGGAAGAGCTTTTGCTGCATTACAGCAGCAGCTATAGCGCTGCCCGCGCCGCCATGTTGCAGGCGTGGCGGTTCTACAGCCTGCGTCGTTGGTGGCTGATCTGTGACTTCTGTCAGCCCAGTCGAGAGCTGCTGATTGATGAAGCGGTGGCAAGGGGGCTGATCAAATTGCCGGGCTACGCCGATCCGGCCAAACGCAAAGCGTACTGCCAAGCGATCTGGATCGGTCCGGCCCGTGGCGCTATTGATGAACTGAAGGAGGCCAACGCCGCCGGCAAGCGCATTGAAATCGGCGTCAGCAATGAAACGCTGGAAACAGCCGCAATGACCGGTGAACCGTGGCAGCAGGTTTACCGACAGCGTGTTCGCGAGGTCGAGCAACGCCGCAAGGATGGCCTGCACGTCTTGCCCAAAGGGCGAGAACAGGAAACTCCACCGCCCAACAACCCCAACGAGGAATAACCATGCCCCGCGCATTTGAGCTGGCTGCATCGCAGCCTTGGCTGATGCTGCCTGGCGCCCTGGACAACCTGCTGACCATTGCAGATCGGATGGGCGATCCGGCAGCGCTGGAAACCCGCACCGGTATGCGGCTGGATAACAGTCGAACTGTGAGTGTGCGCAATGGCGTGGCCATCATTCCGGTGGTCGGCCCGGTGTTTCGTTACGCCAATCTCTTCACTGAGATCAGCGGCGCGACGAGCACTCAGTTGTTAGCCACCGACCTGCAAACGGCGCTGGATGATCCCAAGGTCAGTGCAATCATCCTGAACATCGACAGCCCTGGCGGCGTAGCGGCTGGCATCAACGAGCTGGCCGACCAGATCCATTCGGCCCGTGATCGTAAACGCATTGTCGCCTACATCGGCGGCACTGGTGCCAGCGCCGCTTATTGGATTGCTTCAGCGGCCAGCGAGATCGTTATCGACGAAACCGCACTCGCTGGCAGCATCGGTGTAGTCGTCGAGGCTGTCGTCGGCGGTGAAGAAGCCAACGGTCGCAAGCGCTACCAGATCGTCAGTCGCAACGCGCCCAACAAGCGAGTGGATCTGGCCACCGAAGAAGGTCGGGCCAAGGTCGGCGAGACGGTCGACGCCATGGGCGACGTGTTCGTGGCCAAAGTGGCCCGCAACCTGGGGGTGGATCCTGAGCGCGTTCCCGAGATGGGAGACTTCGGCGGTTTGCGCGTGGGCGCCGCCGCCGTTGAGTCCGGCTTGGCCCATCGCCTTGGCTCACTCGAAACATTGATTACAGAACTGGCCAAACCGGCCGCAACCCAACCGAGGAAATACAACATGACCACCGTCAGCAGCACGGCGGAGTTGCGTGAGGCGCTGGCCGCCGGCACGGATCCGCAAACCATCGAGATCGCTCAAGCCGGTCAACCGGATCTTGAGAGTGTTCGCACCCAAAGCCGTGAGGAGGGTGCTACCGCCGAGCGACAGCGCATCACCGGTATCAACGCCATGGCCAGCAAGGGTTTCGAGACCGAGATCGCCGCCGCCATCGATGCCGGCACCTCGGTCGAGGCCACCGCTCTGCAGCTGTTTAAGGCGGCGCAGGATCGCGGTATTTCACTGAGTGCGATCAAGGCTGATGCCACCGGCGCGTCGACATCTACTCCGACGGGCGATGCGGCTCAGGGTGAACGTAAAGCAGTTGTGAACGCCATTGTTGAAGGCGCCTCGCGCCGCTGATTGGAGATCCTCATGAGTAATCCTGAACGCCAAACCTACTTCCCCGACCAACTGTCGGCGGGCGCCTTTCCGGTGATCATCGATACCGTCGTGATTGCTTCCGGACAAAAACTCAACCGTGGCGCCGTCCTCGGTCAGGTCAAAACCAGTGGTGAGTTTGTCTTGGCCAAAGCGGCAGCAACTGATGGTTCCGAGACGCCACTGGCAATCCTCGATCAGGCCACCGATTCGACCAAAGGTGCGCAGATCGCGCCTATCCGCCTGACCGGCGAAGTGCTGGCCAGCCAACTCACTCTCGGCGAGGGCTTCACCCTGGCGCAGGCGAAAGCCGCGCTACGTGCCCTGAGTCTGTTCGTTCGTTAATTCGGAGTTCTAAATGGATATTTTTGATACCCGCACCATGCTCGAAGCGGTCGAGCAGATGCCGACTGCGCGCCGTTTTTTGTTGAACACGTTTTTCAACGGTGGCAGCCCAGTGACGTTCCCGACCAAAACGGTCGACATCGACATTATCAAGGGCAAGCGAAAAATGGCTCCCTTTGTTCACCCGCGTCTGCCTGGCAGTGTGTCGTTGCGTGAGGGCTACACCACCAGCAACTACACCCCGCCTTACATCCAACCCAAGCGCGAAACCACTGCCGAGTTGGTACTCAAGCGTTCGGCTGGTGACAACCCGTTTTCTTCGCGTACTCCATTGGAGCGGGCAGGGCAGTTGCTCGGCAAGGATCTGCGTGACTTGGACGATGAAATCGTACGCCGTGAGGAGTGGATGTGTGCTCAAGCCCTCACCACCGGCAAAGTCCGCGTGATCGGCGAAGGCGTGGACGACACCATCGACTTCCTGATGTCCAGTGATCACAAGATCAGCCTGGGCAGCGGGCAATGGAACAGTTCTGACGGTGACCCTATTGCCAATCTGCGTGGCTGGAAACGCAAAATCGCCAAGGACTCTGGACGTACAGCCAACATCGTCGCCATGAGCGGTGAAGCACTGGATGCCTTCCAGTCGAATGCGACGGTGATGAAGCAGCTCAACACTCGCCGCGTCGATATGGGCCTGATCAAGCCCGAGGAACTGCCCGACGGTGTGACCTATCTCGGTTATCTGAATGACCCCGGCGTCGACCTTTATAGCTATGACGAGTGGTACCTGGATGACGACGAAGAAGAACAGCCGATGATTCCGGCCGGCGGCCTGATTCTGGGTTCCACCTCGACGCGCAACGCCATGTTGTATGGCGCGATCCAGGATCTGGAAGCCGTGGAAAGCGGCTTGGTTGAAGCGGCGCGCTTTCCGAAGAGCTGGGTGACCCAAGAACCAAGCGCTCGTTGGCTGAAGCTCCAGAGTGCAGCATTGGCTGGCCTGCTCGAACCGGATGCCTTCATCTACGCCAAGGTGGTGTGACATGGCCAAGAAAGCCGAATTTCTGGTGATCGATGGTTGCGTGCAGGATGGTCGCCTCGTTGTCGTAAAGGGCGAGCCATACAATCCGCCGAATAAAGAAATCGAGGAAGCGTTACTCGCTGAGGGGCGTATCGCCCCGCTCAAGGATCCGCGAGCACAAGAACTGCTGCGCCAACAGTCAGACGTTGCTGATGAGGACGAAGACAGCGGAGGTGAGTGATGGGCTTTCGCGAATTGAGCGATGACATGGATGCCTTGGTTCTGGATGGCTTGGGCGATATGGCAACGGTCGGCGGTCGAGAGATCGCCGGTTTCTTTTCTGCGCCTTGGTTGCAGCCGCGCATGGGGCGAATCAACACCGCATTGCGCGAGCCGCAATTTGAGATTCGCGTCGTCGATGTTGCAGGTGTAGAGCCGGGACAGCTGGTGGTTGTTGATCTTGCGAGGCAAGACGGCGGAGGCCAGTACGACCTGGTCAAACTGGAGCCAGATGGCACCGGCTGGGTGGCATTGCTATTGAGGCCTAAAGCATGAGCGTTGGCAGTCACTTCAAGCCCTCGGCCGGCGGCGGGACGATCTCGTTGCAGACCTCGGCGGCAGACCTGAAAGCCTTTCAGGACTTTGCCGCCGTGCTGCCAAAAGCAGCGGCCAACGCCCAGCGCCGGGCCATCAACAAAACCCTGCGCTGGCTTGCCACACAAATTGCCCGCGCCGTCGGCCGGCAGGAGCGCATTGCGGTCGCTGCTGTGCGTCAGCGACTGCGGGCCTATCCGATCAGCGGAGGAGCGAACAGCGGCAAATTGTGGTTCGGTCTCAACGCCATGGAGGCCAGCCGCATCGGCCGGCCTCGGCAGAGTCGCTCCGGTGTCTCGGTTGCCGGCCGGCGTTTTCAGGGCGCGTTCTTCAAAAAGGTCTACGGCAACAGCGCAGACGTCTGGATTCGTACCGGCAGCAAGCACTTCAGGGCGAGCGATTATCCCGACAGCGATGTCAGCGGTGCGGTCGGCGCAAGTTCGGGCTGGATCGCCGAGCACGACAACCGCTTCCCGCTGGCCAAGGCCAAGGTGTCGTTGGAGCAGGCCCGCCCGCACTTCGAGAGCTGGGTACGTGAGGCTGACGAACACCTGATGCATGTCCTGCAGCAGGAACTCAATTTCGAAGTGCAGAAGCACTTGAAGGGGAAATGACGTGACGGATCAAGTCGACGAGCCGTTCAGTCTTGAGCAGCTGTATCGCGCCATCGAGCAGCGCATTCAGCAACACTTTCCGTACCTGCAGACGGTGTGCATGTGGCCGGATGATTTGGATCGCTTACCGCTGCCTGCGGTGCTGATCGAATTGGCCGAGATGGAGCCGGGTCTCGATCCGGGAACTGGTGAAACCGGCTTAGCCTGCAAGTTCGAGGCTCGGGTGATCACCGATCCGATTCAGCCAGATGATCATCAACAGGCGGTGTTCCTGGCGGGCCACCTCGCCGCGTTGCTGCGCATGCAGTGCTGGGGCGTGGAGGTCGAGCCGGCCGAGTTCGTGCAGGCCATGCAGGACTGGACCAAGCCCGAACTGGACGGCTACACCGTCTGGGTCGTGGAATGGACGCAGCAGATCTACCTCGGTGAGGCCGAATGGCCTTGGCCGGATCAGCCACCGGGCACCCTGCTGCTGAACATTGAGCCAGGCGACGGCCCGTTCCGTCCGGAGGATGTGCAATGAGTTCCGGTTACGTCGCGGCTCAGCACGACCGCATGCTCGCCGGCCTGGTCAAGGATTGCTACGTGGTGGCGGTGGATCTCGCCGCGTCACCTCCGGTGTGTCGAGTCTCGGACGGGGAGTGGGTCAGCGGCTGGGTGCGCTGGCATAGCGTTGCAGCTGGCAAGGCGCGGCACTGGCGGGCACCGAGCATCGACGAGCAAGGCACTTTGATCAGTGCCAGCGGCGATGTAGCACAGGGCACATTCATTCCTGGTCTTTACGGCAATGGTGGCCCGCCACCGGACAACCGCGACCACGTCGAGGTCTGGCGCTTCGATGATGGAGGCTCACTGGTCTACGACTGGCAGGCCAACAGTTACACCATCACTCTGCCGAGCGGTACGGTCACCATCAAGGTCGGTTCAACACTGGCCGAAGTCACCGACAACGCTGTCAGCGTGAAGTCGGGAACGATCGATCTGGAGGGCGCCGTGAACATCAAAGGGCCGGTCACCATCGACGGCCCGCTGCACGCGACACAGAGCATCACCAGCGATGCCGACATTCTGGCCGCCGGCCAAAGTGACAACCACCACAAGCACTAACTCATCACTCATTCAGCCCGCCGCGTGCGGGCTTTTTCATGCCTGGAGAAATCATGGCCAAACATCAAGATGATTTGGCTGCGCCTGAGCTTGTCTCGATCAGCGCAGTACAGATGACCTCGACCGTGACCTTTCGCGACACCCTCTATACCTCGCGCACGGTCATCTTGCCTGACGGCCGCACCTTGGCCGTAGCGAAAGCCCAGGTATCGGTTGATGGCACCGACGATGTGGCGCTGAAGTGCCTCAAAGCCCACGCCGAGTTCGAGCAACTCAAGGAGTAATCCCGATGATCGGAATGGATCGCCACACCGGGCAACCCATCTCCGGCATCGAGCATTTACGTCAGTCGGTGGCGGACATCCTCGGCACGCCGCTGCTGAGCCGCCGCGAGCGTCCGGAATACGGCAGCAAGCTGCGGCGCATGGTCGACCTGCCCATCAACGAAGGCTGGAAAAGCGCCGCTCAAGCGGAAGCGGCCCGGGCGCTGCGCCAGTGGGAGCCGCGACTCAAGCTTGAGCGCGTAGTCGCCATCTCGGTATTGGGCGGGAAAATCAATTTCAGAATCAGCGGCGAGTATCTCGGTGAGCGCGGCACGTTGGAGGTGTGGGTATGAGTACGCTGGTGGATCTGACTGAGCTGCCCGCACCGGATGTGCTGGAGCCTCTGGACTTCGAAGAGGTGTACGGCGAAGCGTTGAATGTGTTTCGCGGTTACATGGGAGACAACTGGACAGCGTTGTTGGAGAGCGATCCGGTGACCAAGCTGCTGGAAGTCGGCAGTTACATCAAACTCGGCAACCGGGCGCGGGTCAACGATGCGGCCAAGGCACAGTTGCTAGCCTATGCCATCGGCGCCGATTTGGAGCAGCTGGCCGCCAACGTGAATCTGAAACGCTTGGTCATTCAGGCGGCGGATCCGCTGGCGGTGCCGCCGGTCGAGGCGGTGCTGGAGTCCTACGATGCCCTGCGCGAACGGGTGCAAATGGCCTACGAAGGGTTGACCACGGCGGGGCCACGCAACAGCTACATCCTGCATGCCCGTAACGCCTCGGCGCTGGTTGCTGACGCAACAGCCGAAAGCCCGGCGCCGGCCTGTGTGGACGTGACGGTGCTGGGGCTGGAAGGGGATGGCGTGGTTGGGCCGGAGCTGCTGGCCTTGGTCGCTTTGGCTGTGAATGACGACGATGTGCGCCCGGTCGGTGATCGGGTCACGGTACGCGGCGCCGAGATCCTGCGGTACCGGATCGATGCGGTGCTGCACATGAAAGGTACCGGTCCGGAAAACGACGCCGCGCTCGCCGAGGCGATCAAGCGCCTTGAGGCCTGGATCAATCCACGCCGTCGCTTGGGCGTCGAGGTGGCCCGCTCGGGTGTCGATGCGCAGTTACACGTTGCTGGTGTGGCCCGCGTTGAACTCAAAGACTGGCAGGATCTGAAACCCACCAAGGCGCAGGCGGCGTACTGCACCGGTTTCACCGTCGTGTTGGGAGGCTGATATGCGCAGTCTTCTACCGCTCAACAGCACTCCCCTGGAACGGGCTATCGAGGCGACCTTTGCCGAAACCACGCTGATTCCGTTGCGAACGCTGTACAACCCCGACACCTGTCCGGCTCATCTGTTGCCGCATCTGGCTTGGGCTTGGTCGGTCGACCGCTGGGATCCGGCGTGGCCGGAACCGGTCAAGCGTGCCGCGATCAAGGCCTCGTTCTACATCCACAAGCACAAGGGCACTATCGGCGCATTGCGCCGAGTAGTCGAACCGCTGGGTTATCTGATCGAGGTACTGGAGTGGTGGCAGACCGTACCTGAGGGCGTACCGGGAACCTTCGCGCTGAAGGTCGGTGTACTCGACACCGGTATCACCGAGGAAATGTACCTCGAACTGGAGCGCCTGATTGATGACGCCAAACCCGTAAGCCGGCAACTGACCGGACTCGCCATCAGCCTCGAAACTCAGGGCAACTTGAACATCAGTGTCGCTCTGTACGAGGGCGACGTAATCGACGTTTACCCGCCAGTGATGCGTGACATCGAAGTCACCGGCAGCTTTGGCGTGGTCGGGCGCGAACACTCCGTAGACACTCTGGACGTTTACCAATGATTGATGCGAACTCGCAGTTTTTCGCCATCCTGACCAAGGTCGGAGAGGCGAAGCAAGCGAATGCCGATGCACTCGGTGTTCCTTGGCTGATCAGCCAAATGGGCGTAGGTGATGCTAACGGCGCTGATCCCATTCCTGATCGGTTGCAAACCAAACTGATCAACGAATGGCGGCGCCGGCCGTTGAATCAACTCAAGGTCGACCCGAACAATCCGGCGATCATAATCGCCGAGCAGGTCATCCCGGCAGACGAGGGTGGCAAGTGGATTCGTGAAATCGGCCTTTACGACGCGGACGGTGATCTAGTGGCGGTGGCCAACTGCGCGCCAAGCTTCAAGCCACTGCTGTCGCAAGGTTCAGGCCGCACGCAAATTGTGCGCATGAATTTCATCGTCACCAGCACTGGCAATATTCAGCTCAAGATCGATCCGGCAGTGGTGCTGGCTACACGCGAATACGTCGACGCGAAGATTCTGGAAGAGCTGTACAAGCTCGACAACAAGCAGTCGGTGCGGCTCGCGACGACGGCAAACATCGTGCTGTCCGGGCTTCAGTCCATCGATGGCGTGGCACTGGTTGTCGGTGATCGGGTACTGGTGAAAAACCAGATTGCTGCCAAGGACAACGGAATATGGGTCGCGGCAGCGGCGGGCTGGTCGCGAGCGGCGGATGCGGACTCCAATACAGAGGTCACATCGGCGCTGTTGGTGTCGGTCGAACAGGGCGCAACGTTGGCCGACACCCGGTGGCAGTTGATCACTGACGGGGCAATTGTCTTGGGCACCACGGCGCTCACATTCCAGAACGTGACGCAAGGCTTCGCACCAATCAACGCGCCTGCGTTGATCAACCCAACGGCGAACACGCCTCCTCAGTTTGATAGCTCTTTGAGGCTTGCGACGACCGAGTACGTCCAGCGTGCTGCGGGTAGTTTGGCCGGTTACGTTGCTTATGCGGCAAGCGCCGTTTTGACGGCTGCTGATGTTGGGAAATATGTCTATACCAGTGGTCCGGCCGTTACCCTTACATTGCCTGATTCTTCGCTGCTGCCTCCAGGGAGCCGGCTTTACATTCAGGCGGGAGCAACAACTACATGCACTGTGAAGTCCATAAATGGAAATATTTCCGGGCCTAACGGGAACCCTGCAGGTTCGCCGAATGTAGTGTTGGGTAACGGTGTTGCTGCTGAATTTATTGCGTATGGCGGCGGCTGGCTTTCAGTTGGCGGGACTGGTCTTGCTTCGCTTTCCACCAATGGCTATCAGCGTCTACCTAGCGGCCTGATTATTCAATGGGGCAGTAGCCTCGCTTCAGCGGCTGATTACCTGGTTACTTTTCCAATCGCATTTCCAACTGCGCCAATAACGTTGGTCTTCGGGCAAAACGAAGGAAGTGTTTCTTTTCATAACAATTACCTGACCGCTACGGGGTTTAAATATCGCAACGCTGCTGCGACGTACCCCGACCAATTCACTTGGTTCTGCATCGGATACTAAGGGACCTTTATGTTTGCTTCGAAGTCTACTGGCGGCTTTTACGACGCCGCTATTCATAGCTTGATGCCGAGCGACGTGGTGGAAATTACCGCCGAAGCGCATGCCGTATTGTTGGCAGGAAATGCTCAAGGAAAAGTAATTGGCTGGGGTGAGGATGGCTATCCGCTGTTGGTTGATCCCCCTGAGCCGACTGCGGATTACTTCGCTGAGGTTGAGCGGTCATGGCGCGACGTCCAACTTGCGACCACGGACGGGATGGTTTCGCGTCACCGTGATGAGATTGAGGGGGCGTTAAACACCACGTTGACGCCCGAGCAATACTCCGAACTTCAGGTGTACCGCCGAGCGCTCCGCAATTGGCCGGAGGCGGGAGAATTTCCGCTGATTGAGCATCGACCGCTCCAGCCTTCCTGGTTGATTGGCGAGCTGCAATAAACGCCCCGCATCGACGGGGCGTTTTCTTATCCGCTTCACGTAACAGCAACATCTCACAGCCCCGCTCATGCGGGGCTTTGTCATTTCTGGAGACTGACTTCTATGAGTTTCTTTCACGGCGTCACGACCACCTCGGTCGATACCGGCGCACGCACTATTTCGTTGCCGTCCTCGTCGATCATCGGCTTATGCGACACCTTCAGTCCCGGGCTGCTCGGTGGCGGTACCGCCAAGGCCGGCGAACTCAAACTGATCACCACCGAGCGTGAAGCCATTGCCGCGTTCGGCGCCGATTCAGCGATCACCAAGGCCTGCCAGGCGATCTACGCCAAGGCCAAGGCGGTGATCGTCGCCATCGGCGTACCGAAGATGGACGATCCGGCGCTGCAGACATCAGCCATCATCGGCGGTGTTCTGGCGTTCGGTCAGCGTACCGGCCTGCAGGCGCTGCTTGATGGCAAAAGCCTGTTCAACGCCCAGCCGCGATTGCTGATCGCGCCCGGCCATTCTGCAACCCAAGCGGTGGCCACGGCCATGGACAGCCTGGCGCAGAAGCTGCGGGCAATCGGCATCATCGACGGGCCATGCACCACGGATGAGGCCGCTATGGCCTACGCGAAAAACTTCGGCAGTCGCAACCTGTTCATGGTCGACCCGGGCGTGCAGTACTGGGATACCGGTGAAAGCAAGACGGTGGATGCGCCTGGCTCCGCATGGACGGCGGGCCTGTTTGCCTGGACGGATGCCACCTACGGTTTTTGGGCCTCGCCGTCGAACAAGGAACTCACCGGCATCACCGGGACCACACGTGCCGTCGAATACCTGGACGGCGATGAAACCTGCCGAGCCAACCTGCTCAACAACGCGAACATCACCACGATCATTCGTGATGACGGCTATCGCTTGTGGGGCAACCGCACGCTATCGAGCGATCCGAAATGGGCGTTCGTCACCCGCGTCCGCACGCTGTTCATCATCATGGACGCGGTACAGGCCGGTCATAAATGGGCGGTCGACCGCTCGATCACCAAGACCTACGTCAAGGACGTTACCGACGGTCTGGAGGCTTTCATGCGCGACCTGAAAAATCAGGGCGCGGTGATCAACTTCGAGGTGTACGCCGACCAGGAGCTGAACACGGCCAGTCAGATCGAGCAGGGCAAGGTGTATTGGCGGATCCGCTTCACCGACGTACCGCCGGCCGAGAACCCGAATTTCCTCTTCGAAGTCACCAACGAGTGGATGACCGAAGTGCTTGAAGCCGCCTAAGGAGGCCACCTGATGATTCCTGAAGTTCTGTCCAACTGCGCCGGGTTTATCGACGGCGTGAGTTTTGCCGGCGAGATGCCGAGCCTGACCCTGCCCAAGGTCGTGCTGAAAACTGAAACCTATCGGGGCGGCGGCATGGCCGGCGAGATCGAGATCCCGACCGGTGTCGAGAAACTTGAAGCCGGGTTTACCACCAACGGTGTGCGCCGCGAGGCATTGAAATGGTTCGGTTTGTCCGACCGCACCGCCTGTACGGCGGTGTTCCGAGCCACGTTCAAAGGCCTCAAGGGCAAGGTCACTCCGGTCATCGTGACCATGCGCGGCGGTCTCAAGGAAGTCGACATGGGCGACTGGAAAGCCGGCGAAAAAGCCGAGAGCAAACACAACATGGCGTTGACCTACTACAAGCTCGAAGTCGGAGGCCGGTTGATCTACGAGATCGACATGGTCGGCATGGTGCTGGTGGTCGACGGCGTTGATCAACTGGCAGAAGAACGCTCGGCCCTGGGCCTTTAAGGACATACGCAATGACTCAAGCAATTCAAGTTACACCCGAACAGTCGCTCCCTAAGTGGATGGAACTGACCGAGGAAGGGTTTCGTATCAGCCTCAAATACCCGACCGAACTCAATGGTGTGCAGGTCGACCGCCTGACGATGCGCGCACCTTGCGTGCGGGATGTGCGGGCCGCGCAAGCGGCCTCCAACGGTGATGCCGAACAGCGGGAACTGTCACTGTTTGCCTCGCTGACCCAGACCCCCGAGGAGGATCTGGTCGCGCTCAAGATGGTCGATTACATGCGTCTGCAGGCCGGGTATTTTCGTCTGGTCACGGACGACTAAGTGCGACGGAGCCACGTTGAAGATGCTGGCCAAACGCATGGCCAAAGAGACCGGGTTCTCGTCCGTCGAGATCCTGGCCATGTCCTTCAACGAACTGGTGTGGTGGCTCTCCGATTGAGCCACTGCGCAACCCTACCGACGCATAAGGCACGCACATGGCGAAGAACCTCGCGCTCGGCTTTGTCATTGGCGGCGCCGTCGATCCGACGGTAGGCAAAGCGTTCAAGGACGTCGAAAGCAAGATCCAACATTTAGACAGCGTGGGCAGCAAGGCCCGCGTGTTGCAGAACACCATCGGCGACACCATGCGTCTACGCGATGAATGGCGCAAGGCGCACATGACCGGTGCCGCCGGCGCGGACAAACTACTGAGCAAGTACGAGAAGAACCTCGAACTGCTGAAGAAACAAGGCGTTGAGGTCGGGCGGCTGAGCAAGGCCTACGCCACGATGGGCCGCGTGGCAGCTGGAGCCGAATTGAAGGCACTCGGTCATCGACAGATCGAGGAGGGCCGGGCAGGACTGAAAGGCACCCTCGGTCAAGCGGGGGCGTTGACTGCGGCAGCTGCCATCCCGACGAAGGTCAGTGCGGACTATGGGGCGATCATCCGGGACATTGCGATCAAGGCCAACATTGCCAACACGCCGGAAGAGGCACAGCTGTCCAAGACTGTGATCGACACGTCACGCGATACAGGCATGGCGCGTAATCAGGTGGCCGAAGTGGTCAACGCCCTGGTCGGCGCCGGTATGGAGTTGGACAAGGCGCTGTCCTATGCACCGACCGCAGCCAAATTTGCGGTGGGCCAAGGATCGGAAGGCACTGAAACGGCGAAGATGATCAACGCCTTGGGTCAAAACGCCAAGATCACTGACCCCAAAGTGATGCAGCAGGCGCTGGAGGCCATCGCCTACCAGGGTCAGGCTGGCAGTTTTGAAGCGGTCGACATGGCCAAGTGGTTTCCCGAGTTGCTGGCCGGCATGGGCAAACTGGGTATCACCGGCATGGATTCGGTAACGCAACTGGGCGCGATGCTGCAGGTGCAAATGAAAACGGCCGGTGGTTCGGACGAGGCGGCGAACAACCTCAAAAACTGGATGGAGAAAATAGGCTCCGGTGAAACGGTCAAGGCCTACCAGAAGGCCGGGATCGACTATAAGGGGTCGATGCAGACCGGTTTGCAGAATGGCAAATCCACACTGGAATCCAGTTTTGCCTTGGCTCAGAAGTACATCGAAGCGACTGATCCGAAGCGGGCTGCCGAGATGGCCAAGGCCACAGCCGCGATCAGCAAAGAGGCCGATCCCGAGAAAGCCAAGGCGATGATGAAGTCTCTGGAGGAGGCTTTGCGCACCGGTGACCTGTTCGCTGATATGCAGGTCAAGGCCGCCTTGACCGCGTACATGCAGAACAAGGATCTGTATGAGCAGCTGAAAAAGGATTCCGCCGGGGCGACCGGAATCCTCGACAAGAACCTGGCCGAGCGCCGGCAAACCTCGGCGCAGAAATGGTCTGAAATGGCCCAGTCGATGGACGATGCCATGCGCAGCATCGGCGATGCGATCCGACCGGTTACCGATTCCGTCGCTGACGGCATCAACAACGTCAGTCGCAAACTGTCGGGCCTCTCCGACGAATTCCCTCGCGTGGTGGTCGGTATCGGTACGGCCGTGGCAGCGCTGGTCGCATTGGGTGGTGTGGTTCATACCTACAAGATCGGCAAGGGGCTTATGAACCTCGGGCGCGGCACCCTGATGGGCAACCCAAACATCCCGCAAAAGGTGATCGTCACCAACCTTCCCGGTGCTGGTGGCGGGCTGAGTGGCGGTGATCTCGATGCCAGTGGTGAAGGCAAGAAAGGCAAAGGGGGGAAAGGCGGCGGGAGAGGAGGTGGTGGTCGTGGCGCCAAGATTGTCGGAGGCATGAAAGGTCCAGCGCTGCTGGCGGTGGTCGATGCTGGTTTTAAAGCCTACGACACCTATGAAAATGCCGAGACCCAGGATGAAAAGGCGGAAGGCTACGGACAAGCGGCCGGCGGTTTGGCAGGTACCTTGGCCGGTGCGGCTGCCGGTGCAGCCATCGGTACGGCGGTGCCGATCATTGGCAACATCGTCGGCGGCCTGATCGGCGGTTACCTAGGTTACATGGGTGGCGATGCAGCCGGCGGCTTTCTGGGTAAGAAGCTGTTCGGCACCGATGAGTCGTTGAAGCGGGTACCGGATGCCGGCCCGCTGATGATGGTCGATGCTGGGAAAAATCTGTCGCCAGTGATGGGCGACATTGCCCGGTCCTTCGGACCCAAGCCGGCCAATGGTCCTTTGGCACCTGCTGCAGCAATGGGCGATGTGGCCAGGTCGTTGGCCGCACCTGCCAGTGCACCAGTGCCACCGGCTCTTCTGGCTGCACCGGTTCCTGCTACGAAAGCCGAGTCGCCGAAAATCGAGCAACAGGTCCAAATCTCGGCGCCGCTGCACATCACCGTCCAAGGCGATGCGAAGGATCCGGCGCAAATGGCGCGTGAGCTGCAGCCCTTCATCGCGCAGCAGATGCAGCAGGCCACGCAACAGTTGCAGAACCGCAAGCTGTACGACGAACCGCATGTGTGAGGAGGGCTAATGGCCTACATGGAACAGCTGCAGTCCGGTCTGAAGAGTCTGGCTGCAGCGGGGGAGACTGGACGACGTAGCCTCGACGGCATGATGGGGCCGGTCAACGGTGCCATCAGCGAGATCAGCGGCGCGGCCTCGGAGCTGGAAGGTATTCCAATCGTGGGGCCGGCGGTCGGGGCAAAGCTGCAGCGTGTCATGCGCAGCGTCAACGCCGCGCAGGCCAAAGTCGGCCAGGTGGTGGCCACCTACAACAAGGCCACCCGCGCCGTGTCGCAGATCGATGAGCGGATGGGCGAACTCAAGGAGCAGGCAGCACGGGCGTCCACCGCGATCAATAAGATCGCCGGCAAGGTCAGTCCAGCACTGGGAAACATTCTGCCGACCGGATCACTGGCGGGTGACGCGACACCGGTTCCGGAAGCGGTGAAGCCGTTTCCGCACCTACTGATCGTGCAGCCGCTGGATCCCAAGGCGGTCCCGTATTACTTCAACCTGGACACCGCCGCCTTCGACGAGCTGCGGCGCTCGACGGAATACCGCTGGGCATCGCAGGAGCGTCTGACTCGCCGACCGGCGCAACAAGCGGTGGGCATCGGTGAGGAAAAAATCACTCTGAAGGGCGCGATTTTCCCAGGCTTCAAGGGCGGGATCAAACAGCTGGACACCCTGCGCAGTCTCGGTGCCCAGCTCCTGCCTCTGACCCTGACCTCGGGCTATGGCGACGTGCTCGGCACTTGGTGCTTGAAGAACGTCGAAGAAGAACAGAGCGCGCTGCTGCAGGGCGGTATCCCGCGTAAGCAATCTTTTACCTTGGAGTTTGTACGCTATGGCGATGACCTGCAGAACGTCTGACGGGGATCTGCTGGACACCCTGTGCTACCACGCCTATGGGCATTTGAACGGATCGGTCGAGGCGGTGCTGGACGCCAATCAGGGCCTGGCCGACGAGCCGCAACCGTATCGCGCCGGCATCGTGATCGAGCTACCGGATCTGCCGGCACCCGATAACAGCGAGGTGATGCTGTGGGGCTGATGCCCCTCCGGTATGCCGCCCAATGACTCAATCGGCCCGCCCAGTGCGGGCTTTCTTTTGGATGGAATGATGACCCCAATCTTTCGTGTCGTGGCCGACGGCGCTGACATCACCCAGCGGATCAATGACCGCTTGCTGCAGTTGAAGACGACAGACAAACCCGGCATGGAATCTGATGAGTTCGAATTGCGCATCGACGACCGCGACGGCGCTGTGGTGCTGCCTCCACGCGGTGCCAGCATCGAGATCTTCCTCGGTTATGCAGAAACCAAACTGACCCGCATCGGCCGTTACGTCGTCGATGAGATTGAGCTATCTGGCCCGCCCGATACGCTGGTCATTACCGGTAAGGCCAGCGACATGCGCGGCAGTGGCAAGACTACCCGTAGCGGCAGTTGGGAAAATGTGCCGCTGTCCAGGATCGTTGCTGATGTTGCCGCCCGCAACGGCTGGCAGGCGGTCTGCCCGGTGCAGACCAAGGTGCCGCGTGCCGATCAACTCAACGAGTCGGATTTCAATTTCATCACGCGTCTGGCCAAGCAGTACGACTGCACGGCCAAGGTCGCCGACGGCAAGCTGCTGGTCATGCCGCGGCAGGCCGGGCAGAGCGCCTCGGGTAAGAGCTTCGGTGTAGTACCGATCCAACGGCGCGACGTGAGCCGCTTTCAGTTTCGTCTCGGTGATCGCAACACGCACAAGGCGGTGTCGACGAAGCACCAGGACAAGAAAACCGGAAAGCTCGCGGTGGTCACTTTGGACAACGACGAATCGCCGGACGGTTTGCCGCCGGTGCATACCGACCGCCACATCTACCCGAACAAGTCAGCCGCAGCAGCGGCAGCCCAGGCACGTCTCACTGCATTTAACCGCTCCACTGCCGGCGTCCGGCTGGAAATGCCTGGGCGTACCGATCTGTTTGCCGAACGATCGATCAACGCTCAAGGTTTCAAGGTCGGCCTCGATGGCAAGTACCTGGTCGACTCTGTGGAGCAGGTGTTTACCCAGTCCGGATGGAGCACAACGGTCGAGTGCAACGGCGGTAAGAAGGGCAAGGCGAAAGCCAAAGGCAAGAAGAAAAAAGCGCCGAAGGATCTGAAGGTCGTTCAGCTCAACTAATAGCGTCGAATCCCCACACATCAAGGAGCCATCGATGTCACTGACAGAACAGCAACTGCAATCCATCATGCCCAACGCCCGCCGCCAAGCGGGCGTTTTTGTATCTGCACTCAATGCTGCCATGGCCCGCCGGCAGATCAACACGCCGAAACGCCAAGCTGCGTTTCTGGCCCAAATCGGACACGAGTCTGGTCAACTGCAGTACGTTCGGGAGCTGGGCGGCGATCAATACCTGAGCAAATACGACACCGGTGCCCTGGCCGCAAAACTGGGCAACACCCCGGCAGCGGACGGCGATGGCCAGCGTTATCGCGGTCGCGGGCTGATTCAGGTGACCGGCCACGACAACTACCTGCGCTGTAGCCTGGCACTGTTCGGCGACGAGCGATTGCTGAGTACCCCAGAGCTGCTGGAGTTGCCGCAGTGGGCTGCCGAATCGGCGGCATGGTTCTGGTCGGTGAATGGGTTGAACATGCTCGCGGATCAGAACGAATTCAATGCGATCACCCGCAAGATTAACGGTGGTCTCAATGGCCTGCAGGATCGGCTGGAGCTGTGGGGACGGGCGAGGGAGGTCTTATGCGTCTCGGCGACCTGATACCTGCGCCTTATCGGCTGCTGAGCAAGGTGGTGCTGCTGATCGCCATGGGCGGCACATCCGCCGCCATTACCTGGCAGGTGCAGGACTGGCGCTACGGTAGTCGCCTCAGCGAGCAGTCCCGGCAGCACACCGAAGTCCTCAAACAGCAGGCCCAGGCCACGGCCGCGCAACAGCGTGCCGAGCAGGACAAGCGCCTCGCGCTTGAGCAGCGTCTGGCAACCAGCGAACAAACCCATTATCGAGCCTTAAGCGATGCCCAACGTGATCAAGGTCGCCTGCGCGACCGTCTTGCCACTGCTGATCTGCGCCTGTCAGTCCTACTCGATGCTACCACCGGCGCCGACAACGGATCGGTGTCAGCCACCACCGCCACCGGCAGCTTGGTTCATGGCCCCACAAGAGCCAAACTTAACCCAGCGCATGCTCAACGAATTATCGACATCACCGACGACGGCGACCGAGGATTAATAGCGCTTGGAGCGTGTCAGGCTTACGTGTCAGAAATCAATATACAGCGCGAACAATGATTACTTAAGTCTAGGGTCGAACCTAAGCGGATTATTACTAACGGCCCTGTTCGTATGTTCGATAAGCGTGTCTTTTCCGAGGGCAAGTGCGCAGTTAGCTACGGTAAGTGAAAATATCATAACCAACAAAGACGTAATTTGTTGGGTCGAGATTGTGATGATGTTTGAGCTCAATCCTATTATTAATATTCCGAATACTGCTCCCAGGCCCGTACGCGTGATGGTTAGGAAGCCGGTTCCAATCTCTGCAATAATTTTGTGGATGAACTCAAATATCCACAGACTCTTGTCTGATCTGAATCGAATCCCATATTTAATAAGAAATACTAAGCCATAAGGGGCAATCAAGTAAGCGGAGTAATCAATAAGTGGACCTATGGCCAGTAGTCCTTGAACGATGTCGTCAACATCTTTTTGAGTGTGGCTGAAAAGCCAAAGCGGCACAGCACCTAACAAAAAGGCTATAGCCCATTCACTTGGTAGGTTTCTTAAAAGCGCGATCGTATCTTTTTTGAAATTACTACTTTTTTTTTCCATTGACTTTCCTTGAGGACACACAATGAGTTGATCTTCAAAAAAGAGCGGTCGATCTGGATGCGCCAACATTCGGACCGACCGCCGTCCCTGCAGATTGTCCCTGCAAGTCCAGCCAAGGCTCTTGCTCCGTGCACAAAGCGCGGCGAGCCTAGCACCTGTTTATCCATACAGTAAAGGTCTTGCTTTCTATGTCCACACCCATCATCCCTTGGATGGGCGGCAAACGCCGCCTGGCCGACCGCCTCCTTCCGCTTTTTCCGCCACACGAATGCTACGTCGAAGTCTTTGCCGGCGGTGCCGCGCTGTACTTCATGAGGCCTCAGCCTTCGCCCGTCGAAGTCCTCAACGACATCAACGGCGACCTGGTCACGCTTTACCGCGTCGTGCAGAACCACCTCGAAGAGTTCGTGCGCCAGTTCAAATGGGCGCTCAGCTCGCGGCAGGTGTTCGAATGGCAGAAAATGACCCGCCCTGAAACCCTCACCGACATCCAGCGCGCCGCCCGATTCTTTTACCTGCAGCACCATGCTTTCGCCGGCAAGGTCTCGGGTCAGACATTTGGCACGGCGACCACCGCACCGGCCATCAACTTGCTGCGCATCGAGGAAAACCTCTCGGCTGCGTGGCAACGCCTGTCCGGCACCTACGTCGAAAATCTCCCTTGGCTTGAATGCGCGGAACGTTACGACCGTACCCACACCTTCCACTACATGGATCCGCCTTACTGGCAGACCGCGGGCTACGGCGTGGACTTTCCGTTCGAGAACTACGAGCGGATGGCCGACTTCATGCGCCGCTGCAAAGGCAAAGTGATGGTCAGCATCAACGATCATCCTGACATCCGCCGCGTGTTCGAAGGTTTCCACTTTGAGACTCTGGACATCCGCTACACCACTGCCAATCAGCGGCAGGGGAAGGCCGAAGTCAGTGGCGAACTGGTGATCATGAACTGGGAGCCGGAAGCATTGGGCGGGTTGTTCTGACAGATGCCAGTTAGCATTTTCTCTACTTCCCATCATGAGAACACCCCCCCCGTCTATCAGATATTTCCTACAGAAATTGACCGAATGCCGTTCTGAACGTTAACTGTATATTCGTACAGTATCGGAAGTCGTGCGTCATGAGCTTTTCAATCCTAGGCCCTATTGCCGTGGCCGGTCGGAAATTACCTCTTTGCCTTTTTCGAGTGCCGGCAGGTTTCCCTTCGCCGGCAGCGGATCACATCGAAACCCACATCTCGCTCGACGAAGTGCTCAACATTCGTGCCCCGCATGTTTACCTGGTGAAAATTGCCGGAGAGAGCATGCAGGGGGCGGGAATCTTTGACGGCGATTTGGCGGTAGTGGATCGTTCTCTGGAGCCGGCGCACGGGCATATTGTTGTTGCGCTGCTCAACAACGACCCGCTTTGCAAGCGGCTATGCGTCCGTGGGAAAGAGGTCATCCTGCTGTCTGAGAATCCCAAGTACCCGCCGCGTTACGTGCTGGAAGGCGATGAGCTGGCGATCTGGGGCGTGATCATTGGTAGCGTGCGCAGTCATGTCTAAGCAGGTGCCGGTGTTCGGCCTGATCGATTGCAACAGCTTCTACGCCAGCTGCGAGCGAGTATTTCGTCCTGACCTAGCCAAGGTCCCCATCGTTGTCTTATCGAATAACGACGGCTGCGTCATCGCCCGCAGCTACGACGCCAAGCCATACGTGAAAATGGGCGAGCCGTACTTCCAGATCAAGCACAAGCTAAAGCAGCACGGCATCGTCCCGTTCTCCTCGAATTACGCGCTATACGGTGACATGAGCGAGCGAGTCATGACGCTGATCGAGTCCCTGGTGCCCGCCGTCGAGGTCTACAGCATCGACGAAGCGTTCGTTGACCTGACCGGAATCAGCGATTTGGATGGCCTCGGTCGCCAGATTCGGAGTCAGGTGCTGAGGTGTGCTGGCATTCCAGTCGGCGTTGGTATCGCTCAGACCAAGACACTGGCCAAGCTTGCCAACCATACGGCCAAGCGTCTGCAGGCTCAGACTGGTGGGGTGGTCAACATTTGCGACCCTACTAAGCGTGACTGGGTGCTGCGTAACACTGACGTTTCAGAGGTGTGGGGTGTAGGGCGTCGCATGAAAGCGCATTTGGATACCATGGGGATAAAAAGTGCGATGGATCTGGCCAAAGCCGACCTTTGGACACTGCGTAAAAACTTCAGTGTGGTGATCGAAAAAACGGCGCGCGAACTGGCCGGCACTCCTTGTCTGGAGCTAGATGAGCCCGATCCACCGAAACAGGAAATCTGCTGCAGTCGAATGTTCGGCACCCGCCTGACGGAACTGGCACCAATAAAGGAGGCGGTGGCCACGTACATGATGCGCGCTTCAGAGAAGCTCAGAGCGCAAAACTCGCTGTGCAAGAAAGTGCGCGTGAGCATTCGCACCGGCATGTTTAATCCGGAGGAGGCGAAGTACGTCAATGGTGTGGTGATCGATATGCCTTACCCCACGGATGACGTCCGGCTACTGACCAAGGCTGCAGTCGATGCGCTGGATCGGGTGTATCGCCCTGGTTTCAAGTACAGCAAGGCGGAGGTATTGCTGATGAATTTGTGTCAGCCAGGTGAATACACGGACGATCTATTTGCGGCTTCTCAACCGACAGAATCTACCAAGGTCATGGCTGTACTGGATCAGATCAACGAACGGTGGGGAAGGGGGACGCTGCGAGCGGCGAGCGTCCCTAGCAAGCCAGAGTGGGCCATGCGGCGTGAAATGATGAGCCAAAGCTACACGACTCGCTTGGATCAATTGTGGACGGTCAACTGTAGGTAGTAAGACCTCCGCTATCGGCCAGAAGCCGCCGGTCGGTTCAGGCGGCTTTCGACCCGCCTCCATCATCCAGTACTGCAGATTCGCAAGATCCTGACGGTTGGGAGCGTCTATGAAAAATCAGGGGCGATTCATACCTCCGGTCGCGGCCTTAAGAATTCGATTTAACTGTTCTTGTGAATTCTCTCCAAACCGAGCAACCACCTCTTCGTAATCTGAAATAAGCTCTAGCAATACTTGAAGTAGGTTTTTCATTCTAGTTTCAAAGATCAAAGCCTCTATTTGCGTGAAGAGTAATTGCTCTTCGTCATCCCATAACCAATCGATGTGCACGACACGCCTATCAACCCAGCCCTTAATGACGTCCCTCATGGACTTCCCTTGAAGCACCTTTTCGTCGAAAATAGCGTCAACAGCTTCTGCCCGTTCTTCCATGCGCCTGGCTCGGTAAACCGTCTGCAACGTCGCATTTCGCTTTTGGCGAGTCGATTCAAGAAAAAGAGCACGTGTATCAATTAAAATTGAGGTTAAAAGAAGATTCGCTAAAAATGGATCGACTTCCTCGATGGCTAATAAACGTAAGATTTTATCTTTAAGCTCTGAAAATCTAGCGCTAAATACGCGTTCAATACGAGCCTCGATAATGCCTATTCCACCTAGGTCAAAATAACGCCTAACATCCTCTGCCGTCCTCAAATCAGGCATAAACGGACTATCCTTATTCCACCCCAATTCCTTCATGACTTCTCCAGGAAAATTAATTCCCTAGATTAAGTGCACATGCTACTTTGCGGTGTCAAGCGTCAACTTTTTTCGAATTTTACTGATCGACGTATGCGTAGGAGCTGGCCCGAAGCAGATTCTCCTAGACGACCACTTTCCATCTATCATAGCTGTTGGTGGAGAGAGGCCAGAAGCGGAGACCTCGAACCATCAGATGGGGTCATCGTGAATTGCTCAACTTAGTCTAGAGGCGCGACAGGTACATATATTTAGGGGGGGCATACCTATTGGTAAGTCGAAGAAATGTGGGGTGAAGGGTAGCTTTGCTTTTAGATTGGTGGCAAGCAAAAATATATGTCATAATAGTATTATTGCTGAAGATATTGACAGATTAAAGATTCGCGCAATTTTAAGGCGAAAATCAATCTAGCAAGCCACTCACACGGATGTTTAAAATGAGCAAGTCACAGTTAGCTGAAAGCTTCGGATTTATGGCTGCGCCAAGAAGTGATGAAGAAATGGAGTGGCAAGCCCGCTTCATTAATGAAGTGGAGTCAGAGACGACGAGAGGCGCTGTACTCAACATGACTTCATTCATAGATGAATTACTAATAAAGTTACTTCGAAGCTACTTCCCAAACTCCCAGCATGCAGATTCATTGCTAAAGAACCTCGACAGCTGCATCAGCTCTATAATGGGCAGAGCAAACATCGCATACGCTTTGGCGCTCTTGAAGAAGAAGGAGTTCGAGGCGATTAAGATAATTGCAAGAATTAGAAATGAATTTGCTCACAAATGGGATGGCTCGGGCTTCGATGCTGGTGAAGTGCCAAAACTAATAGAAAAGCTACCGAGGGATTACTTTGAGTATGTTGATGGGAGCAATAAATCAAAATTTAATTTTGTGTGCTCTCAAATAATACAAGAGTTGCTAGAACGTCATCATTATGCATCTGAGCTAAGTTTTGGGTTGCCAAAGGAGTACATGAGTATATTTGACGTCACTTTAGAGGAGCGTCAAAAAATAATGCAAAACGAAAGGACCTTGGTATCAATACTCCTCACTAGAAACAACAAACGATAAGTTATCCTGGCTATAAAAATTGCTATTGGCGCACTGCATCCTGTCCCTAAGCGAGACATGGGACAGGTAGCGGGCGCTTTAAGTAGCTAGTCAAGCTCTGGCAAGCTCGGTGATGGTCGAATGCTGCCTGTAACTCCGGGCCGCTTCTGGTCAAGAAAAGAAACCAATCTCAGAGGCCGCAGTAGGCCGCAAAGAACCAGAAGGCCGAGCTTGACAGCCCGTATTTTATGGCCTGAAGCGGTCTGTAGTGATCTTGGAAGGGGGGCGAATCTCTATCCCGCATAATTGAGTCGCTGCAACGGGTGGTTAGCTAGCCACTTCATCCACTCCCCAAAGGCCCATGCTCGCGCGCGTCAGTTGCTCATCGAATGATTCCCATGCGAAACCGGCATTGCGGATTATCATCCCGATGATCTCAACGAGCCGTTGCATCTGCGCTAGGGTTGCTTTCACGTCTCCCCATTTAATGCCCAGTGTGCCGATATCCACTAGCTGGTATTTGTCTACGACCAAGTGCACTTCGGTATGCGCAGTTACCTTGTCACGAATGGTTCTAAAGGACTTAATCGTTGAACTGTCGGATAAAGCTGACCACAGGCCAGTGGCCTCGGAATACAAATCGTCGAATTGGGTTCTGCGTTGAGCCTCCTCTTGCAACTCTAGGCGTCTGAGGGCCTCAAGTATCTCAGGCTCGGTTTCATCCTCTTCCTGAGGGATTTCCCAAGCAGCAAACTGCTCACGTAGCGTGAGTCGAAGCGCGTCGTCTGCTAATGCTCGAATAATATTTTTTAAACTAGGAGTTCGAGTGTCGTCATCGAGCGTCAGTTTTGCGATGTCCTGCGCGCAAGAGAGGAATAGTGAGTCCTTTAGAATGCTGAATCCCACAGCTCGTTTTCCGGAGCCAAGGGTGGTCACCACAGTTTTATCGAAAAGCAACGGTTCGAGGATCGAATACCTTTGACGCAGTTTAATAAAAGCGTCGAGCAAGTGGGATGCGTGAGCCTCTAGTTTCTCTAACTGGGTTGGCATGACAGGTGAACCTTGGACGTTTTTGTAGACACCAGATGCTGTTTTAGCCCGAAAGCCGCCGAGTAGTGCTCGTTCGGAACTGCAATATTCTAGGCTAGCTCCCACTCTTTCCCTTCAGCTTGGCAAGTCCTTGCTTGACGTATCCAGCGTTTTCGCCAATCGCCCACAAGGCACCGCGGACGTTTTCTCCGACTTCGGTGAAACCTTGCTGTTCAATATGAAGCGTAAGCTCCATCAGGGCTGCTTCCAGGCCGAGCTGATTCTGGTAGATCCTTTCCAGCACATCCGATAACGAATATTCGTCAGCCACAGCATCGACCCCTTTCGCAAAAGGAAAAGCATAGTCCCGGTAGTGCCCTTTGTGGGCGGTAGTCGCTGAATGCTTAGAAATTGCTACAAAGCACTGTCTTTTTGAGGGCATGGCTAGGCTGGCCAGGGCTCAGATGAGGGACTACGACCAATCCATCAATGCTGCCAACCAAGTGGGCTGTCAGAAAGCATGGAGCTAGCTTCGTTTTTGACCATCACCTGCGCGCCCGCAGCTTGGTGAGGTCGCTTAGCATCGTGGCCACAGTGGCGGGAATGCCTTGGGTTCCTTATAGTTCAGTACCTCTCGGTCCATCCGAGGCATTGACGGGTAACTCTGTACTCGCGCTGGGGAGCGCAATGGCACGTGCGTGATGCACAATGGCTAGCTGGTGCTGGCTAAAACCCCCTAGCAAGTGGTGGGGGCTTGGCTCAAAGCCTGATCTACAGGTGCTCCAAATAAGGGCGAGACCAAGGAAGGTATATTAAATAAGTATAGGGCTGGGGCACAATTGAATACCATTTCGCCATACACAATTCGCTGTTTTAACCCTCTCCTGAAGGGCAAGAAAGTTGAAGACTCTTATTCGCCTCTCGGTTCAATTGGTCAGTTCGATATGTACGATATTTTCAAGGCGTACATTAAAGCAAAAGGTACTGGCTATCACGTAATTCAAACTACTCAGCAAATATATGCGTTCGCTAGTTTCAAGTTTGATGATGCGAAGAGGGTGATTCGAGGTGTTGTAAGGGCTGGAAGTTACGGGTCTAGGACCGATATAGTTAATATCAAGACCGGTAAAATTGACTTTAAGCGTTTAGAGGAAAATGCTGAAGTCATAAATCATTATGTTAGATTTTTTGTTCCGGTCGATCTTAACGAAGGTGTAGTTCTGTTGCATAACCAAAAAAATGTCGGGGTCAAGACGTTAGTCTATGATCTTCTACGGGAAGAGTTTACGCGAGTAACTGGTAGGGTGCTGCAAATGAATCCCCTCTCTTATGAAAAAGCTTTTGAAGAGTGGAAGAAGGCAACCACCAAAGAGATCAAGTTGGTTCGCTTTAGCGGCATGAATACCATCGAAGATCAAATTAAAAAAATGGGTCATGACGAAGCTGAACACGTTTATATTATTAAGGCGTCACGAAGCAATAATCTCGGAACACTTGTTGATTATTTGACACCGGGCACTGAGCAGAATGCCACCGTGGAAATTCTTTCACCGCTCTGTGCCGAGGTGAAGACCGTGGTTGAGATGAATGGTAGGAAACGAACCTTTCGACTCGGGAGCAGTCAAAATAGTCAAGTCTGTGAGGTTGATGTCGATGAAAGTGAAGTTACAGTTACTGCCGGCAATCCAGATATGAAAGAATTTGATGCATGGTGTAAGAAAATTATGAATGAGTTTCTTTCGACTATGTATCCTGGAATGGGTATAAAAATATGAGCAGCAAAGTAAATATTAAGGATATTGTGTATGGCCACCTTGGCACCTTGTCAAAGGTCGATGGTGGTTGGTCGTGGTTCGATTTTTTAACATTTTGTTTTGTTCCTGTTGCTTTTAGCACTTCTAGCGCTATTATTGGGTTTTCTTTAAATAAAGATGTTTCCTCACTTTTGGTTAACTTTGGAGCAATTTTTACCGCGCTTTTACTTTCTGTTCTGGTTTTAGTTTATGATCAAGAGAGTAAGCTTGATGATAAATACCAACGTGACATTGAGTTGAAACGCCCTGTTGATGCGTTTTATAATGCAAAGAAGAGGCTTCTTGATGAGCTGTATTATAATATAAGTTTTTGCATTCTTTCTTCTTTAGTTCTTATTGCAACCTGTTTTGCTTTTTCGATGGCAGATAGTTTTGCTGATCCTAAGGCAACCTCAACATCTGTATCAGTAATTTTGTCTAAGCTGGTCTTCACACCAATAAGTGTTTTTATCACGTTGAACCTGTTGCTAACGATCGTCATGATTGTCAAGCGTCTTCATTCTTTGCTTCGGCCGAAGTGACAGGTAAAGTAAAGAAGGCTCCGTGAGGGGCCTTTTTTTTGCATCCACTTTCACTCTCGATCTAGTACTGCTTCCGAGATTTAAAAGTTTCGCATGCTTAAAAATTGCTACAAAGCAAGGCGGCTTCTTGGTTGTATCCAGCACGGACGGGGGGGGCGTCGAGGGCTATGCCCAATCCATCATCGGAGCCAGCCAGCGTCCGCTTTCGGCCATTAACTGCCGGTTGCTCCATGTACACGACACGGGCGGGCGCTACTTGAAGCCGTCCGAGTGAGTGGCGGAGCTTTGTGTTGATGACAAGCACCGGTTCTAAGCGTTGAGCCACAAAGCCGGACCTACTGCTTTACCAAGTGACGCTGCAACCGCACCCAGGGCTACAGACGGCATGGAGTGACCTCGCTATTTAGTTTGCTAGACATACCATCTCCGGTGAGTTGAAGAATAAAAATGCGAAATTTCTCTTATTCTGCGACGACTGTCCATAGGATGATTAAGTGTATAAAATCGCCCCATGCAAAACTCTACTTTCAATCCAGATTGAAATTTGGAAAATGTTTTAATGGCAATCATAAAGGAATAGCGATGTCGTCAATAGAGCAAAAAGTAATTAGTGAAGCAACGAAACCGGGAATGGAGCTAATAAGCGCAGCGTTATCTCCGACTGTTGAGAGGGTCAGGAAGTGGGCTGCAGAAAAGGATCTGAAAGGAAAACTTAACGCCGACGCGCTCGCTTCTACAATGGAGCGCTACCTAATAAAGCTCTCAGAGCGTGTGGGAGAGATAACTTCCATTACGTTTCCTCAGCTAAAGTTGGATATATTCGAAGCGTACGAACCTCTTTACATGGTGCAAAACACCCACTTCGACACAGGTGACAACTTAATTACCGCAGACGAGCTTGTGTCTTCCCCGACGAGGCCCACTATCATCGTTGATGGCGCAGGAATGGGGAAGAGTACATTTTCAAAATTTATCGTTGCAAAACTGTTATTCAAATCAGGCCGAATTCCAATACTTTTCGATCTTAGAAAAGTAGATCCGCAGCTAAACTTCACAGATAACATGGTGACAGAGCTTGATTTTCCTGACGAAAAATTTGATCGAAAGTTGTTCTATAGGCTTCTGAGATTAGGAAAGTTTTTCGTTATACTCGACGGTTTTGACGAGGTCTCGATTGCTCACCAGCATTTGCTGGCAAATCAACTTCACGAGATGTCAGCGAAAGGCGGGGATAATGCGATTATTGTTACCACGCGCCCGCAAGAAATAATCCCAGATTTGATCAATGCAACCTCTTTGAAGTTTGCTCCTTTCAGCGAAAAGCAAGCATTATCCTTACTAAAAAGATACGACAAGATATCGGGGCTAGATATCGGTGAAAAACTCAGTCGAGATGTGTCTAGAATTCCTTCTAAATTTATCGAAAGTCCACTCTTGGTATCGTTGCTGTATAGGACTTACGGAGTAAACAACTCAATTGCAGATAAGATATCGACATTTTACGATGAGATATACCATGCCCTGTACAAAGGACACGATTTAATTAATAAAAACGGATACGCGCGGGAGAAAAAATCAGGTCTTGGATTTGAGGATTTCAGAAAGCTGCTTCGAGCCCTGTGTCATTATATGATGCTTAGAACGAAGACCTCATTTGAAAGCCTTAGCGAGGCTGACAGCTTCATCAATGACGCGGCCAAGATCAGTTTGGCGACACCAAATTCTACATCAAACTTCTTAGATGATCTCTTTGTCGCCGTCCCTCTTATGCAACGAGATGGTACAGAATATAAATTCTTCCACAAAACGCTGTTAGAGTATTTTGCTGCAGAATACATAATATTCAACGAGTCCAGTCTGCGCTTACTTAAAAAAATATTTGAAAGTCCATTAGCGGCGTCTTTTGCTAAAGTTTTCGAGTTTTTAAATGATATGAATCCGTTGCTTTTTGAGTCTGTTATCACTCAAAAATTTGCACTCGAGGCGAAAGCTCTGACTGTCAGTAAAAACGAGCAAGTCAATGCCATTAGCACCTGCCAATTTGTCAATAAATTTAAAATTGGGCTTTGGGCTGTCGAAGGGAACGCAGAGCCATTTGAAGAGGACGATGGCACCCCAGGCCTTATCTTTTCATCTCATACAAATGAACACAGCGGAGAATATTCTGAGTGCTGGAGAGAGGGGACGCTTAATGGTACTCCATTTTTTCTTGTTGTAGCATATGAAGACAAACATGAAAATCTACACAAATTGGCTTGGGAAGCTATAACTTCAGAATACACCACCAACCTCAACTCTCACAAGATGCAATATATTTTTGACGGATTGGAAAAAATAATACCAGTAGGCAAGTGGGTCCGCCCCAATGCCAAAGTTATTAAAGATCTACACTCAGAAAATATCGCTATCAAAGATATATTCTTAGCAATCCTTGAAGATCCCTTTAAGGCAGCAGGGGTTCGTGTATTGGACTTTGAAAAAATTGATGCTCTTCTTGCGAAAATCAAATCTAGATCCAATCTGGATATTGATATGAAAGACTTTCTCTAATCAAAGATTTATCAATCTAAAGTCTTTAGAATTCCGTATTGGAGGCGGCAATTAAGCATTAACTCGCTACCCTGTGGGAACCGGACCCACCGGCGGTGGGTTGCGAAGCAGCCTAGGCTCAAGATATCCGCTACGGGTCTAAAGCCGCCACTCATGATGGGCTGTTTGTGGCCGAAAGCAGCCTTCGATTACGGTCAAGCCATCATTCAAAAATGAAAAAAGCCCCGCATCGTTTTTAGCGATGCGGGGCTTTTTCGGTGTATGTGGGATAGTGATCCCGTACCAATTTCTGTACCAATAGCTGCGTATTAGCATGAAAATCAGGGTTTTCCTGGGTGCTAATTCCCTGATTTCATTGACCCTGAGAACTTACTTAACCCCCCTAAACATGGCGGTGTAATTCTGTTCCAGGGACATGAAACTACCTGTGGGGATTTTCGCAAAGGGCAAGGGTACGGTGGCGGACACGACCCTGCAAGTTCGGTGTAACGCGATTATTCGTCGCGGCCTTCCATCATGGTGCGTTTGAGCATCACGTAAACCGCACCGGCACCGCCATGTTTCGCCTGGCACGAGGTGAAACCGAGCACTTGCGGATGCTGGCGCAGCCAGGTGTTGACGTGGCTTTTGATCATTGGCCGCTTGCCGTCCAGACGCACGGCCTTGCCGTGGGTGACGCGCACGCAGCGGATTTCGAATTTGGTCGCTTCGGCGAGAAACGCCCAGAGGGTCTCGCGGGCTTTTTCGACGTTCATGCCGTGCAGGTCGAGGCTGCCTTCGAACGGGATCTGGCCGATCTTGAGCTTGCGCATCTGGCTTTCCTGCACCCCGTCGCGGGCCCACATCAACTCGTCTTCGGGGCCGACGTCGATCACGAACTGATCGGACAGGCCATCCACGGTGGTGGTGTCGGTGCGCACGGTGGCGGACTGGCGCAGCTTGGCGATCCGGGCGCGGTCAGCCTTGGGTTTGCCGGTGTCGGCGCGGTCGTGCTTGATCGGCTTGACGCCTTGGATCGCACTTTTGAACAGGGAAAAATCGTCGTCTTGCATGTCAGCCTCCGCGAAGGGCGGCCAGTTTACCCAAGTCGAAACAAAACGGCCCGGCAAAAAGCCAGGCCATCACCTCAGTCGTGTTTTTTCATCAGGTGCGGGGACATGTTCAGTTCCCGCGATTGCCGGGCGCGACGCCGGCATCGACGCCACAGCGCCACGCCGAAGTACAGGAACAACAAACCGACCGCCAGAATGATCGCCGAACCCGTCGGCGTGGCATTCAAGTCGCCGAGCGCCGGCGGGCGCCCCAGCAGGCTGGCGGCTCCGGCCATCGCCAGCAACACACCGAACGTCGCCAGAATGGCGGCGATCGCTGCGCCGAATCGAAAACGCCAGTTGCTTTGGCCTTTGGGCCGCAAGCGGCGTGCGTCAAATCCATCGGATAACTTCATTCCGACCTTCCTCAATGGGTATCGGCCCTTCGACCGGGAGTTGACCGGGTTGTTCCTGAGGCTAAGGCAATTGAAGCAAATGCGAGGCTTTTGCGGATGAGCGGCGCGGTGAGCCGCTCATCAGAGCAGATCAGATCAGATCTTGAGTCAGGGCGAGGGTGGCGAAGTTGTCGGCCATGATCGCCATTTCCGCTTCCTGCACCCGTTCGGCGCTGATCACACTGCCCTTGAATGGCAGGTCACGGGTGGCGCAGGCGTCTTCGACCAGGGTGCAACGGAAGCCCAGGTTCTTCGCTGCGCGCACGGTGGTGCTGACGCTGGAATGGCTCATGAAGCCGCAGACGATCAGGTCCAGCGAGCCGAGGTTTTGCAGGCGATCGAGCAGTTCGGTGCCATGGAACGCGCTCGGCAGCAGTTTGCCGATAATGGTTTCATCGCCCTGTGGCTCAAGGCCGGGGATGAACTCGCCACGTTCGCCTTGCGGGTCGAACAGGCCACCGACGGTGCCGAGATGACGCACGTGCACGATCGGCCGACCGGCTGCACGGGCCGCGGCGACCAGTTGTTTGATGTTCGCGACGGCCGCGTCCATGCCGCTCAGGGCCAGCGGGCCACTGAGGTACTCTTTCTGGGCATCGATGATGACCACGGTGGCATGGCTCAGGGTGGCCGCTGCGTAACCGCGGCCGCTGAGTTGAAACATCGTTTTTGGAACGGACATTCGGGGCTCCTTGGGGTGGGGCTTTTGCGGCATTGTCCTCTGGCTGAGCGGTTCTGTGAACCGCTACCATCGTAGGCGCCGTCGTTACTGGCCTGCAGCCTTGTCAAGTTACACGTTCTGTTCAATAGCTGATGCAAAAATCAGAAAAGTCCTACTGTCGCTCCGCTGATTTTCCTGCGTCGTCGGCGGGCGTTTTGGCTGGTAGAATCGTCAGTCGTTTTTTCTGGAGTTCTGCCCCGTGATCACTTCCCGACTTCGTACCCTGCGCGACCACATCCGTTGGGCCGTCAGCCGCTTCCATGGGGAGGATCTGTTTTTCGGTCATGGCACCGACAACGCCTGGGATGAAGCCCGGCAACTGGTGCTGGGTGCCCTGCACCTGCCGTGGGAAATTGCCGACAGCTACCTCGATTGTGCGCTGGAAGACGACGAACTGGTCAACCTGCAACGCCTGCTCAAGCGCCGCATTGAAGAGCGCATCCCGACGGCGTACCTGCTGGGCGAGGCGTGGTTCTGCGGCATGTCGTTCATCGTCGATGAGCGCGTGCTGATCCCGCGTTCACCGATCGGCGAACTGATCGAAAACCGCTTTGCACCGTGGATCGGCGACGAGCCTGCGCGGATTCTCGACCTGTGCACCGGCTCCGGTTGCATCGGCATCGCCTGCGCCTACGAATTCCAGAACGCCGAAGTGGTGCTGGCGGATCTGTCGTTCGAAGCACTGGAAGTGGCCAATCAGAACATCGAGCGTCATGGCGTCGATGAGCGCGTTTATACCGTGCAGGGCGATGGTTTCGATGGTTTGCCGGGGCAGCGTTTTGACCTGATCGTGTCGAACCCGCCGTACGTTGACGCGGAAGATTTCGCCGACATGCCGGATGAATACCAGCACGAACCGGAGCTGGGCCTGGCCTGCGGTGATGACGGTCTGAACCTGGTACGGCGGATGCTCGCCGAAGCGGCAGATCACCTGACCGAGAAGGGTTTGTTGATCGTTGAAGTGGGCAACAGCCAGGTGCACGTCGAGGCGCTGTACCCGGAAGTCGACTTCGCCTGGCTCGAATTCGAGCGCGGCGGGCATGGCGTGTTCATGCTGACGGCGGAGCAGTGCCGCGAGCATCAGGCGCTGTTCGCTTCTCGCGTTTGACCTGACTGACTTCTGTGGCGAGGGAGCTTGCTCCCGCTGGTCTGCGAAGCAGACCCAAAATATGCAATGACGGTGCACCAGACATACCGCATGCGCATGTTTTACGACTGCTTCGCAGCCGAGCGGGAGCAAGCTCCCTCGCCACAGGTCATCGCTGATTTCAGCGGTGCGTAGCAATCCAGATCAGCAACCCCGCCTGAAACACCGCAAACGCCACCAGACAGGTAATGGTGAAGCGCAACCCGGCGTCTTCACGCTTGAACTTGCTGACTTTGTCTTCCTGCTTCTTCAGCTTCACTTCCTGCTCGGCCAGGTTCTGCTCGGCCTGTTGCAGCATCTGCGCCGCTTCAAGAATCTCGACGATCTGCAGCTTTTCGCTGTTCCAGTCGCCCAGCAAGTCACCGACTTGCACCTCTTTGACGCTGCCCTTCAGATGCTGGGCATCGGCGTACACCACATCAAAACCATGCACGCGCAAGAAGTGATCGCGACGCAGGCGGGTGTCTTCGTTCAGCGCGTCCTTGTTGTTCAAGTCCATGCCGTCGACGGTGTAGGCGGGCCAGCGTTTTTTCGCCCAGTTGATGCCTTGCGCGGCCATGAAACGACCGATGCCACGGTTCAGCGGTTCGATCTGCAAGCCGCTGTCCGGGCCGAAATGCACACGTTTGCTGGTGTGATTGACCCACACGTCGAGCTGGTTCTGCTCCTTGCGCACGCGTTGGCCGGGCAGTTTGATCGCCATGCGCATCAGGCTGTGTTCTTTGCTGTTGCGCTCGGCATAGCCGAATTCGACAAAGCGCAGCGGCCGGCCACCGGTGTTGCGGTCGGTCTGCAGCGGGGCCAGGCGGAGCATCTTGTGGTGCTCGACGCTGACGTCCGCCCATGGCAGCTCGACCGCTGGCGGTGCGTCTTTTTCAGCGGTGGTGTCGGGTGAAGTCGGGGTATCAGTCATAACGGCGAGATCCTGTCCAAGCCCTGCTTGTCGCCAGCCGGTACGCTGGCGACAAAGGCTTATCGGCCGTTTTTTCCAGGACTGGAGGGCAAAAAGCCCTTAACGGGTGCGAAGTCCGTCAATAAATTCGATGAGTTTGCCGCCCAGCTCTGCTGCCAGTGGCAAATTCGGGTCCTTGTACGAGGCCAATTGCCGCTTCACGTCGGCGGGAACGATGCGCATGACATGGTTCATCCCTTCGATCACCACCAGTTGGGCCTCGGGTCTGGCGGCTTTCAGCGCTTGCGCATCGCCCACGCCGACCTGCATATCGTGGGTGCCCTGAATGATCAGCGCCGGCATTTTCAGTTGCGCGAAGGCCTTGGCCGGATCCTGGCGAAACAGGGAAATCAGGTAAGGCTGCACACTCGGACGGAAAATCGCTTGAAGCGGCGCCGGCACGTTGTCGTCGGTGTGGCCGGCCTTGAGGCTGTCGAGAATTTCATTGCTGCGTAGCATCAACGGCGGTGGCAGGCTGCGGGCCAGTTGCTCGCGGATCACCTGATCCACCGGGCGGGCGCTGCCGGACAGCGAAATCAGCGCGGCGGCGTCGGCACACGGGGCGGCGAGGGTGGCAATCAGTGCGCCTTCGCTGTGCCCGAGCAGAATCAACGGGCCGAAACGCGGATCGCTTTTCAACTTCTGGCTCCAGGCCACCGCATCGTTGACGTAGGCTTCCACCGACAGATTGCGCTCGTCGGGCGTGGCCGCCAGGCTTGCGGCCACCCCGCGCTTGTCGTAGCGCACGCTGGCGATGTTGTGTTTGGCCAGCACCCAGGCCAGCCGCTTGAGGCTGTCATTGCGCCCGCCATCGGGATTGTTGCCGTCACGATCCGTCGGACCGGAACCCGCAAGGATCAGGACAACCGGCACCGGGTTGTCGGATTTTGGCAGCAGCAGCGAGCCGAAAAGTTCTCCGTTGCCGGTCTCCAGAGAGATCGGTCTTTGCAGGACAGTCGCGTGGGCAAAACCGGTAAACAGGGTAAGACTCAAGATCAGAACTCGCAGCATCATCACGCCATCATTCGCCAAGGTGCGGGTTGGACTCACCAACACCACTAAGGTTCGAGGATGAACTAGTCGGTTAGCCTGCGTATACTGGCGCGCATCACGAATTCGGGTTTGATTTCACGGAGCGTCCTGTATGTCCGGCAATACCTACGGCAAGTTGTTCACTGTCACCACCGCTGGCGAAAGCCATGGTCCGGCGTTGGTCGCCATTGTCGACGGCTGCCCGCCGGGCCTGGAGATCTCCCTTGAAGACCTGCAGCGCGACCTCGATCGCCGCAAGCCGGGCACCAGCCGCCACACCACCCAGCGCCAGGAAGCCGACGAAGTCGAAATCCTTTCCGGCGTGTTCGAGGGGCGCACCACCGGTTGCTCGATTGGTCTGCTGATCCGCAACACCGACCAGAAGTCCAAGGACTACTCGGCGATCAAGGATCTGTTCCGCCCGGCACACGCCGACTACACCTACCACCACAAATACGGTGAGCGCGATTACCGCGGCGGCGGTCGCAGCTCGGCGCGGGAAACCGCGATGCGTGTGGCGGCCGGGGCGATTGCGAAGAAATTCCTCGCCACCCAGGGCATCGTCATCCGTGGCTACATGAGCCAGCTCGGCCCGATCGAAATCCCGTTCAAGACCTGGGATTCGGTGGAAGAGAACGCCTTCTTCAGCCCGGATCCGGACAAGGTTCCGGAGCTGGAAGCCTACATGGACCAGTTGCGCCGTGATCAGGACTCGGTCGGGGCGAAGATCACGGTAGTCGCCGAAGGCGTGATGCCGGGTCTCGGCGAGCCGATCTTCGACCGCCTCGACGCTGAACTGGCCCATGCGCTGATGAGCATCAACGCGGTCAAAGGCGTGGAAATCGGCGCCGGTTTCGCCTGCGTCGCCCAGCGCGGCACCGAGCATCGCGATGAACTGACCCCGGAAGGTTTCCTCAGCAACAATGCTGGCGGCATCCTCGGCGGCATCTCGTCCGGTCAGCCGATCGTCGCGCATCTGGCGTTGAAACCGACGTCGAGCATCACCACTCCGGGCCGTTCGATCGACATCCACGGCAATCCGGTCGACGTGATCACCAAGGGCCGTCACGACCCGTGTGTCGGCATCCGCGCCACGCCGATCGCCGAAGCGATGATGGCCATCGTGCTGATGGACCACTTGCTGCGTCATCGTGGGCAGAACGCCGACGTGCGCGTCAGCACCCCGGTACTGGGTCAGCTTTGATGGTTGATCGCCAAGCCGTCGCGGTCTGAGCGTGGCGGCGCTCCCGTACTGGCGGCTGTCCAGTTTCTATCTGTTCTATTTCGCCTTGCTTGGTTCGACAGCGCCGTTTCTGGCGCTGTACTTCGATCACCTCGGCTTCAGCCCTGCGCGGATCGGCGAACTGGTGGCGATTCCGATGCTGATGCGCTGCGTGGCGCCGAACATCTGGGGCTGGCTCGGCGACTACACCGGCAAGCGCCTGGCCATCGTGCGCTTCGGCGCGGTGTGCACGTTGCTGACGTTCTCGCTGATTTTCGTCAGCAAAACCTACGCCTGGCTGGCGATGGTCATGGCCCTGCACGCGTTTTTCTGGCACGCGGTGCTGCCGCAGTTCGAAGTCATCACCCTCGCGCACTTGCAGGGGCAGACCTCGCGCTACAGCCAGATTCGCCTGTGGGGCTCGATCGGTTTCATAATCACCGTGGTCGCGCTGGGCCGTTTGTTCGAATGGCTGAGCCTCGACATCTACCCGGCGGCGCTGGTGCTGATCATGGCCGGCATCGTCCTCAGCAGCTTGTGGGTGCCGAATGCGCAACCACCGCAAGGTAACCGGCCGAGCGGGGAAGGGTTCCTTAAGCAGCTGCGCAGCCCCGGTGTGCTGGCGTTTTACGCCTGCGTCGCGCTGATGCAGATGAGCCACGGCCCGTATTACACCTTTCTGACCTTGCACCTTGAACGCCTCGGTTACAGCCGTGGCGTGATCGGCATGCTCTGGGCCGTGGGCGTGGTCGCCGAAGTGCTGATGTTCATGGCGATGAGCCGGATTCTCGCGCGGTTTTCATTGCGCCGCGTGCTGATGGCGAGTTTTCTGCTGGCGGCGTTGCGCTGGTTACTGCTAGGTTCGTTCGCCGAATTCCTCTGGGTGCTGTTGTTCGCCCAGGTGTTGCACGCGGCGACCTTCGGCAGCTTTCATGCCGCTGCCATCGCGTTCGTGCAACGTAGCTTCGGTGCGCGTCAGCAAGGTCAGGGCCAGGCGCTGTACGCGGCGCTGGCCGGCACCGGTGGCGCGTTGGGTGCGTTGTATTCCGGTTACAGCTGGAATGCCCTCGGCGCGACATTGACCTTTAGTATTGCCAGTCTCGCGGCGCTCGCTGCTGCCGTTATCATTGCCACACGTATGCAAGAGGACAGGCCATGAGCCTTACGCGTGAACAGCTCGCCCAGCAGATCGTCGACGCCGGGCGTTTTCTTTATGGTCGCGGCTGGTCGCCGGCCACCAGCAGCAATTACTCGACGCGTCTGTCGCCGAGCGAAGCGCTGCTGACCGTGTCCGGCAAGCACAAGGGCCAGTTGGGCCTGGACGACGTGCTCGCCACGGATTTGTCCGGCAACAGCCTGGAACCGGGCAAAAAGCCTTCCGCCGAAACCCTGCTGCACACCCAGCTGTATAGCTGGCGCGCGGAGATCGGCGCGGTGCTGCACACCCATTCGGTGAATGCCACGGTGCTGTCGCGCCTGACGCCGGAAGACTTCATCGAGTTCGAAGACTACGAGCTGCAAAAAGCCTTCAGCGGCATCTCCACCCACGAATCCCGGGTACGCGTACCGATTTTCGACAACGATCAGGACATTGCGCGCCTCGCCGCCAAGGTGCAGCCTTGGCTCGACGCCCATCCCGATTGCGTCGGTTACCTGATTCGCGGCCACGGCCTCTACACCTGGGGTGCGCAGATGAGCGATGCCCTGCGGCAGATCGAGGCCTTTGAATTCCTGTTTGAATGCGAGTTGAAAACCCGCAGCGTCATGAACCGCCAAGGCTGACTTCACCAGAAGCCGCCCATTCGCCTGATGAAATGCACTGCCCGACCGGTCTGCAAGAGCCGGACGGCAAGGCCGATACCGAGGAATTGCCCATGAGCAGCCTGTCCGTCTATCACGTTTCCAGCCCTGACATTCCGAACAAGGTGCTGACCCATTTCGAAGACATCGCCTCGACGCTCGCCGAGCAGGGCGTACGCTTCGACCGCTGGCAAGCCGCAGCGAAGATCCAGCCCGGCGCCAGTCAGGAAGAAGTGATCAGCGCCTATCAGGAGCAAATCGACAAACTGATGACCGAGCGCGGTTACATCACCGTCGATGTGATCAGCCTCAACAGCGACCACCCGCAAAAAGCCGAATTGCGCGCCAAGTTCCTTGAAGAACACCGCCATGGCGAAGACGAGGTGCGCTTTTTCGTCGCCGGCCGTGGGCTGTTCACCCTGCACATCGACGATTACGTCTACGCGGTGCTATGCGAGAAGAACGACCTGATCTCGGTGCCGGCCGGTACCAAACACTGGTTCGACATGGGCGAACACCCGCACTTCGTGGCGATTCGCCTGTTCAACAACCCCGAAGGCTGGGTCGCCAACTTCACCGGCGAAGACATCGCCGGGCGCTTCCCGCGTCTGGAGGACTGAGCCGATGTCGATCAAAGTCATCCTCACCGACATCGAAGGCACCACCAGCGCGGTGAGTTTCGTCTTCGACGTGCTGTTCCCGTACGCCGCCAAACATCTGCCGGACTTCGTGCGGCAGAACGCCGAGCGCGCCGATGTCGCCGAACAGATCGCCGCCGTGCGCCGCGACAGCAACGAGCCGCAGGCCGACGTTGAACGGGTGGTTGAAATTCTCCTGAGCTGGATCGCCGAAGACCGCAAGGCCACGCCGCTGAAAGCGCTGCAAGGCATGGTCTGGGAGCAGGGCTATCAGACCGGGCAGTTGAAAGGCCATGTTTACCCGGACGCCGTTGAAGCGCTCAAGCAATGGCACCAGGCCGGTTATCAACTGTTTGTGTATTCGTCGGGTTCGATCCAGGCGCAGAAGCTGATCTTCGGCTGCTCCGAAGCGGGGGATCTGACGCCGCTGTTCAGCGGTTACTTCGACACCACGTCGGGGCCCAAGCGTGAGCCGCAGTCTTACACCAACATTCAACAGGCGATTGGCGTCGAACCGCAGGACATTCTGTTCCTGTCGGACATCGTTGAGGAGCTGGATGCCGCGCAGGCAGCCGGTTTGCAGACCTGTGGCCTGGCCCGCGAGGGTGGCGAGCTGGAAGGGCATATCACTGTCGACAGCTTCACCGCGATCGAGCCGGAAGCCTTCTAAACATACAGTCCCCCTGTAGGAGCTGCCGAAGGCTGCGATCTTTTGACTTTGATTTAAGGGATCAAGATCAAAAGATCGCAGCGTTCCGCAGCTCCTACATAAAAAGCGCGCACAAAAAAACAGGCCGGGCAGTGAAAACTGCCCGGCCTTTTTTTATCTAAAAAGCTGTTTAAAGCTTCGAATCAGTTACAGCGAGTGATACGTCGGCAGTGCAAAGCGCTGCTGGCTTTGCAGCATCGCAATCTGCGGCAGTTCGCTGGCTTCTTCCGCCAGGTCACGACGAATCGCACTGATCGCCCACGACAGTTGGTCGGCGTTGTGCATTTGCTGATATGTCAGGGCGCGCTTGAACACTTTGCCTTCACTGCTGCGCAAGGTCAGCAAAATCCCGCCATCGGGACGTGGCGCAGTGGTGACGTTGAAGTTGGAGAACAGCGAGGTAAATTTTTCTTGGATCAGGCTCATGTCTTTCAGCTCCGTATGCACTTGAATGGCAAGCATGCAAAGGAGATTGCAGTGATTGTGCCAGCACCCTGAAAAAATAAAATCCTTATAAATCAATAGTTTAAAAATCGTGAAATCTGCAAGGGTCGTGCAATCTGCATGAATGGCCATCGTGCATCCTGCATTTTGCGGGATCGTCACGGATTAAACGGAACCAAACGGCAAAGGCGCAATCACCGCCGCCAGATGTGACAGGGCGGATACAAAACATTGCAAAAACCGCGTGTACAGGCCGAGAAGCGCTGACGTATTTTCGGACTCGACCTTGCCCACAACGCAGGTCATGCCCACAGCCCGAACAATAAAAAACGGCCAACCAGGCCGACCGGGGAGCTGCCATGAGTCACGCGCCGAGCGACACGATTACCTGGGGCATGATGCTCCGCAAACTGCCGACGATCGCCAAAGCCATCCCAAGGGTGGTCAAAGGCATGAAAGTCGCCAACGTCACGGATCCGACCCAACCGTGTGGCCTCGGCTGGACCTTCGAGCAGGCAACGCTGCGTAACCCCGAAGGCCTGGCGATCTTGCAGGACAACGTCTTGCTGACCTATGCGCAGGTCAATCAGTGGGCCAATCGCATCGCCCACTATCTGAGCGCGCAGGGGATCGGCAAGGGTGATGTGGTGGCGGTGTTCATCGAAAACCGCCCGGAACTGCTGGTGACCATTCTGGCGCTGGCCAAGGTCGGTGCGGTCAGTGCACTGCTCAATACTTCGCAGACCCGCGATACGCTGATCCACAGCATAAATCTGGTCGCGCCAGTGGCGGTTGTCCTTGGTGAGGAGCTGCAGCCGGCGTTTGCCGCGATCCGCGAGCAAGTGTCGATCCCGGCGCAACGCACCTGGTTTATCGCCGACCGTGACACTTACAGCCAGCCCGGTATTGCCCCCGAGGGCTACATCAACCTGATCAGCGCCAGCGCCGAAGCGCCCGCTGACAACCCGGCCAGCAGCGGCGAAGTGTTCTTCAACGACCCGTGCTTTTACATCTACACCTCCGGCACTACCGGCCTGCCCAAGGCCGGCGTGTTCAAGCACGGTCGCTGGATGCGCAGCTCGGCCAGCTTCGGCATGATTGCCCTGAACATGACCCCCGACGATGTCGTCTATTGCACCTTGCCGCTGTACCACGCCACCGGGCTCTGTGTGTGCTGGGGCTCGGCGATCAACGGTGCTTCGGGGTTCGCAATCCGCCGCAAGTTCAGCGCCAGCCAGTTCTGGCCTGATGTGCGTCGCTATAACGCGACCACCCTCGGGTATGTCGGCGAATTGTGCCGCTATCTGGTCGATCAACCGGCCAGCGCCGAGGACAGCCGTCACCGGGTGCGCAAGATGATCGGCAACGGTTTGCGCCCCGGCGCCTGGGCCGAGTTCAAGACCCGGTTTGCCGTCGAGCACATCTGTGAGCTGTACGCGGCGAGCGACGGCAATATCGGCTTCAGCAATATCCTCAACTTCGACAACACCATCGGTTTCTCGCTGATGGCCTGGGAGCTGGTGGCGTACGACCACGACAGCGGGCAGCCGCTGCGCAGCGCCGACGGGTTCATGCGCAAGGTCGGCAAAGGCGAGCAGGGCTTGCTGCTCGCGCGGATCGACGAAAAAGCTCCGCTGGATGGCTACACCGATCCGCAGAAAACCGCCAAGGTGGTGCTGCACGACGTGTTCAGCAAGGGCGACCGCTACTTCAATACCGGCGACCTGCTGCGCAATATCGGTTTTGGCCATGCGCAATTCGTCGATCGGCTCGGCGATACCTATCGCTGGAAGGGCGAGAACGTTTCGACCACCGAGGTGGAAAACCTGTTGTTGCAACATCCACACATTTCCGAGGCAGTCGCTTACGGCGTGGAAGTGCGCAACACCAACGGTCGCGCCGGGATGGCCGCAATCACGCCCGCCGAATCCCTCGCGACCCTGGATTTCTCCGAATTGCTGGCGTTCGCCCGTCAGCGCATGCCGGCCTATGCGGTGCCGCTGTTTCTGCGGGTGAAGGTGAAAATGGAAACCACCGGGACTTTCAAATACCAGAAAACCCGACTGAAAAACGAAGGCTTCGACCCCGGCCAGACGGGCGATGACCCGATCTACGCCTGGCTGCCCGGCACCCAGACGTACGTGCAGGTGACGGATCAGGTGTTGGCCGATATTCATCAGGGCAAGTACCGCTATTGAGATTGGCTATGGCACGTCTTGAGAAAAAGGGGGTGACAGCTATCGTCGCGCTCGGGAAACTGTCGGCTTGCGATCAACCGAAAGTGGAGTTACCCCATGTCTGACCAAAGCCGCCAGATGACCCCTGAAGAAGCTGCCGAATTCACCGAGCAGGTTTTCAACAAGGCACGCGACGGTGATGCGCTGATGCTCGATCGGCTGATCAGCGCCGGTTTGCCGGTGAACCTGAAAAACAGCAAGGGCGACACGCTGTTGATGCTCGCCAGCTACTACGGCCACGTCGACGCGGTGCAGGTGCTGCTCAAACACAAGGCCGACCCGGAGCTGCGTAACGGCAACGGCCAGAGCCCGATTGCCGGCGCGGCGTTCAAGGGCGATCTGGCCGTGGTCAAGGCACTGGTGGAAGCGGGCGCCGAGATCGAAGGTTCGTCCTTCGATGGCCGCACCGCGCTGATGATGGCGGCGATGTTCAATCGCGTGGTAATCGTCGATTACCTGATCAGCAAGGGAGCGGATCCGAAGGCCAAGGATGCCAACGGCATCACCGCGCTGGATGCGGCCCGCACCATGGGCGCGGTCGATACCACGGCGCAGCTGGAAAAACTGCTGGCCTGATAAGTCAAAAGATCGCAGCCTGCGGCAGCTCCTACAGGTCTCAGATTCGTTCGCCAAATGGACGCGGAACCTGTAGGAGCTGCCGCAGGCTGCGATCTTTTGCTTTGTGCGCTATTCTCCGCGCCCTCGAATTCAACCTTCCACAGGATCCGCCCTCATGAAAGCCGCACTCGTCGAACTCATCAGCAAAATCAGCTCCGGCTGCATGGGCGAGGACGAGATCCTGAATGTGGCCGACGAAGCCGCGCAGGCCTACGCCGATGCCGAAGCCTTTCTGGCGGCCAACCCGGACATCAACTACGACGACACCTTCCCGATCCCGCTGGGCGAGTGGGTCGTGGTCGGCAGTCTGCCGGAAACCGTGTTGTTCCAGGCCGACACCTACGTTGACCTGTTCGCGCAGATCGTTGCCTCGTTCGGCCCGGGCGTGGATTTCAACCTCAAGCCCAAACAACTGGCCAAGACCGAAGCGCTGACCGCGCTTAACCGCATCCAGGTGCAGATGAGCAGTCTGAACAAGGAAAACGGCGGTTACACGTTGATGAACTTCAGCCAGTTGCTCGACGACGAGCTGCAAGTGGTGCTGGTCTACGGCAACGACGTGCCGCGAGTGCTGGAACTGTGCGCTGAAGTCGGTATCGCTGCCGCGCCGTCGCTGGAAGCGTTGAAGGTCGCCGTTCACGTTTGAACGCAATAAAAGGGAACCCTGCGCGCGACCGTCTATCCTAAAAGTGCATGCCACTATTCTGGAGCGACACCATGGGTTCCACGTTCAACGGTCTGATTGGTCTGATCATTCTTGCCCTCGACATCTGGGCCATCATCAACGTGCTGAAAAGCGGCGCCGAGACCGGGATGAAAATCCTCTGGGTCCTGCTGATCATCCTCCTGCCGGTGCTGGGCCTGATCATCTGGGCAATTGCCGGGCCGCGGGGCAATGTGCGGATCTGACGCTTTCCCGAAAACACGCTGATCCCCTGTGGGAGCGGGCTTGCTCGCGAAGGCGATTGTTCAGTCGAAACACAGGTTGAATGACACTCCGCTTTCGCGAGCAAGCCCGCTCCCACATTGGTCTTGCGTTAGCTTCAGAGTGTGCCCTGTCGGAGGAAGGTTCGACCTGTCATCTTCAGCAACGTAGAATGCGCGCCTTTCCCGGGCAATCGTTTCCACGATTGACGCCCGCGCATTCATCGGAGCACTTGACCATGACCGTCACCAAGACCAGCGAGTACCTGGAAACCCTCTACGAAGGCTACGGCCAGCGTTTTCGCATGGAAAAACTGCTGCACGAAGTGCGCACCGAACACCAGCACCTGGTGATCTTCCAGAACCCGCGCATGGGTCGGGTAATGGCGCTGGACGGCGTGATCCAGACCACCGAAGCCGATGAATTCATCTACCACGAAATGCTCACCCACGTGCCGATCCTCGCCCATGGCACCGCCAAGCGCGTGCTGATCATCGGCGGTGGCGACGGTGGCATGCTGCGCGAAGTGACCAAACACGCGAGCGTCGAGCACATCACCATGGTCGAGATCGACGGCACCGTGGTCGACATGTGCAAGGAATTCCTGCCGAGCCACTCCAAGGGCGCCTACGACGACCCACGGCTGAACCTGGTGATCGACGACGGCATGCGTTTCGTCGCCACCACCACGGAAAAATTCGACGTGATCATTTCCGACTCCACCGACCCGATCGGCCCGGGCGAAGTGCTGTTCTCGGAGAACTTCTACCAGGCGTGCCACCGCTGCCTGAACGAAGGCGGGATCCTTGTGACTCAGAATGGCACACCGTTCATGCAGATCGATGAAGTCAAAACCACCGCCGGCCGCCTGCGCAGCCTGTTCCCGGACTGGCACTTCTATCAGGCGGCCGTGCCGACCTACATCGGCGGTTCGATGACTTTCGCCTGGGGCTCGACCAATCCGGCCTACCGCAAGCTGAGCCGTGAAACCCTGCAACAGCGCTTCATCGGCAGCGGCATCGTCACCCGCTACTACAACCCGGAAATCCACATCGGCGCGTTCGCGTTGCCACAGTACGTGCTGCAGGCGATCAACAAGCCAAGCAACGACTGACCAGGTCGATGGATTCCTTGTGGCGAGGGAGCTTGCTCCCGCTTGAGTGCGCAGCACTCACAAAGTCTGCGATCTCAAAATATTTTGGGGCCGCTTCGCAGCCCAGCGGGAGCAAGCTCCCTCGCCACACAATTTTTCCAGCCATGAAAATGATGTTTTTTTCATGTTCGTCTGCTGCAATCCTTTTGAACGATCAATCTCGCCAAAAGTCGAGATAGAAGTAAGCCCATTTGCGGGTTTGATCGAGGAGGCACCGATGCAAAAGTGGAAAGTCACTTTCGTGGACGATCATGGTGAAATTGTCGATGAGGTGTTCGAGCGCGCGGAATGCCCCAGCGACGACGAGGCTGCACGCCTGATCAAGGAACGGCTCCTGCCGGTGGCCGCCGAACTGGATATGAATGATCTGGAAGGGCGAACCCCGGATGCAGGTGCGAAAAATCTGAAAGCCCAGAACAGCATCGAAATCCGCAGCATCACTCCAATCTGAAATTCTTCCTGTCACTTGAAGTACCAGGCCTTGGCAGCGCCTCTGTCTTGGGGCTACTCTGCAAGCGAGATCAGCGAAACAATCGCTAAGGTCTGGTCTTGTCAGCTACATGCTTGTTTCCCGCCGGCAACCCTGTTGCCGATGCACTTCGGCCTGTAAGGCCCGGGGCGGGAATACGGAAAGTCTATCCATCTATGCGAGGGGGACGTTTCATGAGCACAGCCTATCAAGAAGACATCAGCAGCAACGTACTGCGCCGCATGAAAGAAGGCGGCTTCGACTTTTCCCGGTTCCATCCCATCGAGTTCTACGCCATTTTCCCGGACGAGGAGCGGGCGCGCAGGGCGGCAGGTAAATTCCGTGGTGAATCCATCAATGCCCAGGTCAGTGCGCGCGACGATGGCGCCTGGTCGCTGGAACTGAGCAAAGTGATGTACGCAACGTATGACGACATTGGCGATTTCGAGCAGGGATTTTCTGCCGTGGTCGAGCCGCTGGGCGGCATCATCGAGGGCTGGGGCGTGAAGCAGGAGGTGCGCAATCGCTATCGTCTTAACTGATTCAGCGCAACTATTGTCGAGCAACGGCTGACCTTCGGGTCGGCCGTTGTCGTTTCCGGCCCTGAGAATGCTCTGGCAAAACCCTGAAACAAGAATCCCGGGCAAAAAAAAGCCACCGGAGAGGGTGGCTAAAAGGGAAGACCGATAAGGAGAGGAAACCGGTCAGGGTTACGGCCTGCGGGGACTGCGCTGGCAGTCGGGATCAGTTGGGCTGAAGCCTTCAACAAGGAAGTTTCCAGCGGATGCGGCGATTATCCGTAGGCCGACCCAGGCAGTGAAATCAACTCTGGCTATGCTGGTGATAGGCGACAGCACTGCGTCGCAATGAGGCGGGGGCAATCAGCTTGGGGCATTTGTCGCACAGGAATGGTGCGGTGCTTGCGGCTTGATTATCCAAGCAATTGAAATCAAAGCGTTTATGCCGATGGCACGGGCCTTGCGAAGGCCTGTAGGTCCGGGTGACAAGGAGTACGGCATGATCCGCACCTATTTTGATGAAATGTACGATGTCGGCGGCCAGGTCCGCCCGCATTACCGCGAGTTCGCCCGCTGGCTGGCCGACACGCCTGACGAGTTGCTGGCACAACGGCGACGTGAGGCCGATCTGCTGTTCCACCGGGCCGGAATCACCTTCACGCTCTATGGGGACGAGCAGGGCACCGAGCGCCTGATTCCTTTCGACACCATTCCGCGCAGCATTCCCGCCAGCGAGTGGCGGATCGTCGAGCGTGGCTGCATCCAGCGGGTCAAGGCGTTGAACATGTTCCTCGCCGACCTTTATCACGAGCAGCGCATCATCAAGGCCGGGATCATCCCCGCCGAACAGGTGCTGGCCAACGAGCAGTACCAGTTGGCGATGCAGGGCCTGGATCTGCACCGCGACATCTATTCGCACATCTCCGGCGTCGATCTGGTGCGCGACGGCGACGGCACTTACTACGTGCTCGAAGACAACCTGCGCACGCCGAGCGGCGTCAGCTACATGCTCGAAGACCGCAAGATGATGATGCGCCTGTTCCCGGAGCTGTTCGCCGCCCAGCGCATTGCCCCCATCGACCACTACCCGAACCTGTTGCTCGACACGCTGAAGAGCTCCAGCCCGATCGACGACCCGAGCGTGGTGGTGCTGACGCCGGGGCGCTTTAACAGTGCGTTCTTCGAACATGCCTTTCTGGCGCGGGAAATGGGCGTTGAACTGGTGGAGGGCGCCGATCTGTTCGTGCGCGACGACAAGGTCTTCATGCGCACCACCGACGGGCCGAAAGCGGTGGACGTGATCTACCGCCGTCTCGATGACGCGTTCCTCGATCCGCTGGCGTTCAACCCCGATTCGATGCTCGGTGTACCGGGACTGTTGTCGTCCTATCGCTCGGGCAACGTGGTGCTGGCCAATGCCATCGGTACCGGGGTTGCGGATGACAAATCGGTGTACCCGTTTGTCACCGAGATGATCCGTTTCTACCTTGACGAAGAACCGATTCTGAAGAACGTGCCGACCTGGCAGTGCCGCAACCCCTCTGAACTTTCCCACGTACTGGCCAATCTTCCGGATCTGGTCGTCAAGGAAACTCAGGGCTCCGGCGGTTACGGGATGCTGGTGGGGCCGGCGTCGACGACGGCGGAAATCGATGCGTTCCGCGAGCGGATCAAAGCCAAGCCTCACGCATATATCGCGCAACCAACGCTGTCGCTGTCGACCTGTCCGACCTTTGTCGAAAACGGCATTGCGCCGCGCCATATCGACCTGCGTCCATTTGTGCTGTCGGGCCGCGAAACCCGGGTTGTGCCCGGTGGTTTGACCCGTGTCGCCCTGCGCGAAGGCTCCCTGGTAGTGAACTCCTCCCAGGGTGGCGGAACCAAGGACACCTGGGTGGTCGAGGATTGAAGGAAGCTTGCCATGTTAAGTAGAACTGCCTCGGATCTGTACTGGATGTCGCGTTACCTGGAGCGGGCGGAAAATCTCGCACGGATGCTCGATGTCAGCTATTCGCTGTCGCTGATGCCGCAGGACGGTCGCGGCGACGGTCTGCACGAACTGGCCATGCCGCTATTGATCACCGGCACCCTCGACGATTATCTGGAGCGTCACGGCGAACTGCACGCCGAACGCCTGCTGCACTTTTTCGCCCTTGATGCGGCCAACCCGGCGAGCATCTACAGCTGCCTCGGTGCGGCACGGGCCAGTGCGCATGCGGTGCGTGGACGGATCACTGCGGACATGTGGGAAAACATCAACGCCACCTGGCTGGAGATTCGCGGCATTGCCGAACAGGGCCTCAGCCGCTACGGCATGAGCCGTTTCTGCGAGTGGATCAAGGAGCGCTCGCACCTGTTCCGTGGTGCGTCCTACGGCACGATCATGCGCAACGATGCATTCCGCTTCATTCGTCTGGGGACGTTTATCGAGCGTGCGGATAACACGCTGCGCCTGCTCGATGCACGCTACGAAATGGCCGGCGATCAGGCCGAGGCCGTCAGTGACGGCACCGCCCACGCCTACTATCAATGGAGTGCGCTGCTGCGGGCGTTGTCGTCGTTCGAGGCCTACACCGAGATCTACCGCGATGCCCCCGGCGCCCGGCATGTCGCCGAGCTGCTGCTGTTGCGCGCCGATGTCCCGCGCTCGTTGCGCGCCTGCACCGAGGAGATCGACCAGATCCTCGCCCAGTTGCCGGGCGCCAACGGCCGTCCGGCACAACGCCTCGCCGCTGAGATGGACGCGCGTCTGCGTTACACCGGCATCAACGAAATCCTCGCCGAAGGCCTGCACGCCTGGCTCACCGAATTCATCCCGCTGGTGCGCCAGCTGGGCAACGCGATTCACAGTTCATACCTGGAGGCTGCATGAGACTTTCCATTAGCCACGAGACCACCTATCACTATGAAGATCAGGTGCGGGCGAGCATCCAGTATCTGCGCCTGACCCCGCACGACAGCGAGCGTCAGCACGTGTTGAGCTGGCAGCTCGACCTGCCGCGTCCGGTGCGTGCCCAGCTCGATCCGTTCGGCAATATTCTGCATGTGCTGACCATGGACGAGCCGCACGAAGCGATCATCATCGGCGCCCGGGGGCAGGTCGATATCGACGAATTGCGTGAGGCCGAGCATGAGAGCCAGTCGGCGCTGCCGTTCTTGCGCTTCACCCGTTTGACCGAGGCGGACGAGGCGCTACGGGCATTCGCGGCAAGATCCTGCAAGCAGCGGCGTGATCGCACGGCGCTGATCGACCTGATGCACGGCTTGAATCAGCACATGACCTACACGCCGGGTTCGACCGAAGTCGACACCAGCGCCGCCGAAGCCTTCGCCGGGCGCGCCGGGGTTTGCCAGGATCACACCCATGCATTTCTGGCGTGCGCACGCAGCCTGGGGATTCCGTCGCGGTATGTGTCGGGTTATCTATACAGCGAGGACGCCGAGCACCTGGCCAGTCACGCCTGGGCCGAAGCGTGGCTGGATGACGCCTGGTACAGCTTTGATGTGACCAACCAATTGGCCCGACCGGAGCGGCACTTGAAACTGGCGGTGGGCCTGGATTATCTGGACGCCTGCCCGGTACGCGGCATGCGCCGGGGCGGCGGGAGTGAGCAGATGCATGCGAAGGTGTTCGTGTCGCCGACGCCGGTTATCTCCGTGCAACAACAGTAATTTGCTTCACACAAAACCCTGTAGGAGCGAGCCTGCTCGCGATAGCGGTCGTCAGTTTAAGGATCAGTGACTGACACTCCGCTATCGCGAGCAGGCTCACTCCTACAGGGGAATGTCGTCAGGGCTTAACCTTGCGCCCAGCCATGTGTTGCAAATAGCCGATCAACAACTGCAAATCCCTCTCCGGCAACACCTCTTCCGAAAACCCTGGCATCTTCGCCTGAGGCCACTGGCGCAAGCTCTGTGGATCGCGAATGTAGCGCTTGAGGAAATCGGCGCCGAAATACTCTGTGGGGTTATACGGAATGTTCAGGTCCGGCCCAAATTGCGCATCCCCCGCGCCGTTAAGGCGATGACAAGCCAGGCAGTTTTTCTGAAACAGGGCAAAACCCTGATTCACCGGGTCATTCGCTTTCAGCTTGGGATCCGGCAGCAGCGCGGGGAAGCGCTCGGCCACCGGCGCCATGCGCTTGATGCTCGCTACTTCGAACGGCCATTGCTCCGGGCTGATGTTGCCGGCCTGCGGGTCGGTCCACACCAGATAGAACGGCCCGGCGCTGTGCTTGCCTTCCGACAGCGGCGGCCACGGCTGGGCCGGGTCCTCAATCGCCAGCCACGCCCGCGCCCCTTTGCTGTTGAGCAGCGGTGCAGCACTCAATTCTGCGGCAAAACCGTCCAGCGCCACGGCTTGCAAGTGATCGTCGGGCTTGATGCCTGTGAGCAGCGCCGCCACAGGCACGACGCGATAAGTCATGTCCTTCTTGTAGGACACATCGTTCTTGATGGTGAGGGTTTGCACCTGCGGATGCTTGAGCAATTCTTCGGTCTGCCAGGTGCGACTATTCGCGCCCAGCTCCAGCGTGAGCTGCGCCGCAGACAAGGGCATGCTCAGCAGCAAGGCCCAGAACGCAATGAGCGTTTTCAAATGTTCGCCGTCCATGTCGTGGAAGTGCACAAAGGTTGGCACAGCCAAGCTGGCCCGGGTAGCGGGCCAGTCACATTTTCATTGGCGATAACGGGCGCCTGCCGCTTGAGTCAGCCAATCACCTTGGTCAGATTGGGCAAAATCAACAACAGCGTCGTGGCGAAAAGAATGAGTCCTGCTTGACGAACTTTCGGTTGTTTGAACATGGCTTGACCGCCTTTTTTGTTATTTCCTGATGTTTGCCTGCATATCCATGACGGCAAACGCTGCACTTCCTGTTGAAGGACGTCGGCCCCGGCAAAACCCGACGACCCTGACGTACATGTACTACCTTAGAGGCCGCGTCACGCTTGGCTTAGATCCATTTCATATGTATTAGCTGCCGTTTGCGATAAAAAACGCATGAGGCGTATTGCCAGCTTCTTCGCCGCCCGCTTGCTAGACAACTCGCTGACCTGAACCGGTTCACCTGCGGGTGGATGACCGTCCGTCTGAGCGTGCGCGTCAACGTCATTGAGCGCTGTGGTCATTGAATCCATGAGCGCTCGGGCCAACAGTGACACTACGAAATTTCACTCACCGCACAGGTTCGAGGACGTCATGACCCAAGCTTTGATTTTCGATGCGTTACGCACGCCCCGCGGCAAAGGCAAGGCCGACGGCGCGTTGCACAGCGTCAAACCGGTGAATCTGGTCGCCGGGTTGTTGACCGCGCTGCAAAGCCGCACGGCGCTGGACACCAGCCAGGTTGATGACGTCGTGCTCGGCTGCGTCACGCCGATCGGTGATCAAGGCTCCGACATCGCCAAGACAGCGGTGCAGGTGGCCGACTGGGACGTCAGCGTGGCCGGCGTGCAGATCAACCGTTTTTGCGCCTCGGGTCTGGAAGCGGTCAACCTCGGCGCGATGAAAGTGCGCTCGGGCTTCGAGGATCTGGTGGTGGTCGGTGGCGTCGAGTCGATGTCGCGGGTGCCGATGGGCAGCGATGGCGGCGCCTGGGCACTGGACCCGCAGACCAACCTGCACAGCCACTTTACTCCGCAGGGCGTCGGCGCCGACCTGATCGCTACCCTTGAAGGCTTCAGCCGCCACGACGTCGATGCCTACGCGTTGCACTCGCAACACAAAGCTGCGCGGGCGCGGGCTGACGGTTCGTTCAACAAGTCGCTGGTGCCGGTGCAGGATCAGAACGGCATCATCCTGCTCGACCACGACGAATTCATTCGCGCCGAATCGACGATGGAAGGCCTGGGCAAACTCAAGCCGAGTTTCGAAATGATCGGCCAGATGGGCTTTGATGCCACAGCGCTGCGGGTTTACAGCCACGTCGAGCGGATCAACCACGTGCACACGCCGGGCAACAGCTCCGGGATCGTCGACGGTGCGGCACTGATGTTGATTGGCTCCGAAGCCAAGGGCCGCGCGCTGGGCCTGCAACCGCGGGCGCGCATCGTCGCCACGGCGGTCACCAGCACCGACCCGACGATCATGCTCACCGGTCCGGCGCCGGCTACGCGCAAGGCTCTGGCCAAGGCGGGTCTGCGCGTGGAGGACATCGACCTGTTCGAGGTCAACGAGGCGTTTGCCTCGGTGGTGTTGAAGTTCATCAAGGACATGGCGGTGGACCCGGACAAGGTCAACGTCAACGGCGGCTCGATTGCCATGGGCCATCCGCTGGGCGCCACCGGTTGCGCGATCCTCGGCACCCTGCTCGATGAACTGGAAGCCCGGCGTCTGCGCTACGGCCTGGCGACGCTGTGTGTCGGCGGCGGCATGGGCATTGCCACCATCATCGAACGCCTCTGAGCCCCGAATTCAAGGAACCTTGTTATGAGCGAAGCCATTCGTTACGAAAAAGGCCAGGACGGCATTGTCGTCCTCACCATCGACATGCCGGGCCAGAGCGCCAACACCATGAACGCCGTGTACCGCGAGACCATGGGCGCCTGCGTTGCGCGGCTGGTGGCGGAAAAAGACAGCATCGCCGGGGTGATCATCACCTCGGCGAAGAAAACCTTCTTTGCCGGCGGCGACCTCAATGAGCTGATCAAGGTCGGCAAACCCGAAGCCAAAGCCTTCTATGACATGGTGCTGAGCCTCAAAGCGCAATTGCGCACTTTGGAAACCCTCGGCAAACCGGTGGTTGCGGCGATCAACGGCGCGGCGCTTGGCGGTGGCTGGGAAATCTGTCTGGCCTGCCATCACCGGGTGGCGCTGGACGATGCGGCGGTGCAACTCGGTCTGCCTGAAGTGACGCTGGGCCTGCTGCCGGGTGGTGGCGGGGTGGTGCGCATGGTGCGCATGCTCGGCATCGAAAAGGCACTGCCGTACCTGCTCGAAGGCAAGAAGGTGCGCCCGCAACAAGCGTTGCAGGCCGGTTTGATTGATGAGCTGGCGGCGGATCGTGACGAGTTGCTGGCCAAGGCCCGTGCGTGGATTGTCGCCAACCCGAGCGCGGTTCAGCGTTGGGACGTGAAGGGCTATCAGATCCCCGGCGGTACACCGTCGAATCCGAAAGTCGCACAGATGCTGGCAATTGCGCCGTCGATCCTGCGCAGTAAAACCCAGGGCACGTTGCCGGCTCCGGAGAAAATCCTCTGCGCGGCGGTGGAGGGCGCGCAGGTCGATTTCGACACTGCGCACCTGATCGAAACCCGTTACTTCACCGAACTGACCACCGGGCAGATCTCGAAAAATCTGATCGGCACCTTATGGTTCCAGCTCAATGAGATCAACGCCGGTGGCTCGCGTCCTCAAGGATTCGCGCCTTACGTCACGCGCAAGGTCGGCGTGCTCGGTGCGGGCATGATGGGTGCCGGGATCGCTTTCGTCAGCGCCTCGGCCGGCATCGACGTAGTGCTCAAGGACATCAATCTGGCGGCGGCCGATAAGGGCAAGGCTCATTCGGCGGCGCTGCTCGACAAGAAAGTCGCCCGTGGGCAGATGACGGCTGAAAAACGCGAGGCGGTGCTGGCGCGGATTCAGACCAGCGAAAGCGATGCCGATCTGGCGGGTTGTGATCTGATCATCGAGGCGGTGTTCGAGGATCGCGAACTCAAGGCCAAGGTCTCGTCGGCAGCGCAAAAAATAGTGGGTTCTGGTGCAGTGATTGCCTCCAACACTTCAACCTTGCCGATCACTGGACTGGCGACCGCAGTACCCGATCAGAGCAAATTCATCGGCCTGCATTTCTTCAGTCCGGTGGACAAAATGCCGCTGGTGGAAATCATCAAAGGCGCGCAGACCAGCGCTGAAACCCTGGCTCGGGGTTTCGACTTCGTTCTGCAGATCAAGAAAACCCCGATTGTGGTCAACGACAGTCGCGGCTTCTTTACCTCGCGGGTGTTCGGAACCTTCACCAATGAAGGCATCGCCATGCTCGGCGAGGGCGTGAGCGCGCCGATGATCGAGACCGAAGCGCGCAAGGCCGGGATGCCGGTCGGGCCTCTGGCGATCTCCGACGAAGTTTCCCTCAGCCTGATGAGCCATATCCGTCAACAAACGGCCAAAGACCTGCAAGCGGAAGGAAAACCGCTGATGGAACACCCGGCCTTCGCCGTGATTGACTTGCTGCTCAACGAATACAAGCGTCCGGGCAAAGCCGCCGGCGGTGGATTCTACGATTACCCGGCGGGTGGTCAGAAGCATCTGTGGCCGGAGTTGAAGACGCGCTTCGAGAGGGCCGACGGGCAGATTTCACCCAAGGATGTGCGTGACCGGCTGTTGTTCGTGCAGGCCCTCGAAACCGTGCGCTGTGTAGAGGAGGGCGTGCTGACCTCGACGGCGGATGCCAACGTCGGCTCGATCTTCGGCATCGGTTTTGCGCCGTGGACCGGCGGTGCGTTGCAGTTCATCAACCAGTACGGGGTGCAGGACTTCGTCGCGCGCGCGCAGTATCTGGCCGAGCAGTACGGCGAGCGCTTTGCGCCACCGGCGCTGCTGCTGGAAAAAGCCGCGAAAGGCGAGCTGTTTTAAGTGATCGGGTGAACGCTGCGGGGCTTGCCTTGCCGGGGTGTTTCAAGGCAGGCTCTGGGGTGTTCATTATTCCCATCACGTGTCAGGTATTTTTTATGTCGCTACGCATCTGCATTCTGGAAACCGACATCCTGCGTCCGGAACTGGTCGATCAATATCAGGGTTACGGGCAGATGTTTCAGCGCCTGTTCTCGCAGCAACCGATTGCCGCCGAGTTCACCGTGTACAACGTGATGCAGGGCGAATACCCCAGCGACGATCAGACCTTCGATGCGTACCTGGTTACCGGCAGCAAGGCCGATTCGTTCGGCACCGACCCGTGGATCCAGACCCTCAAGCAATACCTGCTGAGCCGCTACGAGCGTGGCGACAAACTGCTCGGCGTGTGCTTCGGCCATCAATTGCTGGCGCTGCTGCTGGGTGGCAAGAGCGAGCGTGCCACTCAGGGCTGGGGCGTCGGCACCCACAACTACAAACTGGCGGCGAAGGCGCCGTGGATGAGCCCGGTGCGTGAAGAGCTGACGCTGCTGATCAGCCACCAGGATCAGGTCACCGCACTGCCGGAAAACGCCACGGTGATTGCCTCCAGCGATTTCTGTCCGTTTGCTGCGTACCACATCAACGATCAGGTGCTGTGCTTCCAGGGCCACCCGGAATTCATTCACGACTATTCGCGAGCGCTCTTGGATCTTCGCCAGGAAGCGCTGGGTTCGCAGATCTACTCGAAAGGTGTGGCCAGCCTGGAGCAGGAGCACCATGGCACGACGGTAGCGGAGTGGATGATGCGCTTTGTGGCGCACAAGCCAGAGGCCGAAGCGATTTAAGACCTGACATTTACCTATGTGGCGAGGGAGCTTGCTCCCGCTCGGATGCGCAGCAGCCGTAATTTACGGCAACTTGATGTCTGTATGGGCGCGCTTCGCGCCCCAGCGGGAGCAAGCTCCCTCGCCACAGGACTACAACCATCCCGACTTCTTGAAACTCGCCCACAAACTTACACACCCCACCGTGATAAACCCCAGCACGGCGAAATAGCCGTAGTGCCAGCTCAGCTCCGGCATGTTCTGGAAGTTCATCCCGTAAATCCCCGCCACCGCCGTCGGGAACGCCAGAATCGCCGCCCACGCGGCAAACTTGCGCTGCACCACGCTCTGCCGCGAGGCCTCAAGCAGCACGCCGATCTCGATGGTCTGGCTGGCGATATCCGCCAGCGTGGTCAGGTCTTCCATCTGCCGGGTGACGTGAATCTGCACATCGCGGAAGTACGGGCGCATGTTCTTGTCGATAAACGGGAAACTCAGCTTCTGCAGTTCCTCACCGATTTCGACCATTGGTGCCGCATACCGGCGCAGACGCACGACATCGCGGCGCAAGCCATGGAGTTTCTGAATGTCACGCTCATTCAACGCGCTACAGAGCACGTTGCGCTCGAGCTCATCGATCTCGGCGTGGATCGCTTCGCCCACCGGCTGGTAGTTCTCGATCACGAAATCAAGCAGCGCATACAGTACGAAATCTTCCCCATGCTCCAGCAGCAACGGACGCGCCTCACAGCGTTGGCGGACATGGGCGTAGGACGCCGAGTGACCGTTGCGGGCGGTGATGATGTAACCCTTGCCGGCGAAGATGTGGGTCTCGATGAACTGCAGCACGCCGTTCTCACGGATCGGCGAATAGGTGACGATGAACAGCGCATCGCCAAAGGTTTCCAGTTTCGGCCGGCTGTGTTTTTCCAACGCATCTTCGATTGCCAGTTCGTGCAGGTTGAACTGGCGTTGCAGGTTGGCCAACTCCTGAGCGTCCGGCTCCTCAAGGCCAATCCAGACGAAATGGCCGGGCTTGGCGGCCCACGCGGCGCCCTCATCGAGAGCGATATTGGAGACTTTCTTACCCTCGCTGTATACCGCAGCAGCAACAACTCGACCCATGGTAGTGATTCACTTCTTCTTGGCAGATGGCGGGGAATTCAACGGCGTCAGCTTAGCCGTGTGCTGCTTGAGAGTCAGCGAAATCTGTACAGTTCACCCGGCAAAAGAAAACCCGCACGAGGCGGGTTTGTTTTTCATGCAGCTTGCAGTTGCTGATCCATTGCGGCGATGCATTCACGCATCTGTTCGCGGCACTGGCTCATAAGCATGGGCATGTCATCCATGGTCAGTCCTGCTGTAGGAATCGCCGGCAGCGAGCGTATGAGGATTTTCCCGCTGCGCCAGCTGTTCAGGCGCATGTGCTTGATGTAGCTGCTGACGCACACCGGCACGATCGGCACTCCGGCGGCGATTGCCATCTGGAACGCGCCTTTTTTAAACGGCAGTAGTTCTTCACCAAGGTTGCGCGTGCCTTCCGGGAATACCCAGATCGAGGTGTCCTCGTGTTGCAGGGTGTGGGTCGTGGTAAGCATCGACTTGCGCGCCTTGTGCGCGTTCCCACGATCGATCAACACGTTGCCCGCGAGCCAGAACAGTTGCCCGAACAGCGGCACCCATTTCAGGCTTTTCTTGCCGATGCAAACGGTCCGGCGCGGTACCACGTTGCCGAACACGAACAGGTCGTAGTTGGACTGATGGTTGGCAACGATCACGCAGCTGTCGGGCTTGTTCATCAGCGGGCCGACGTCGGCTTTTACCCGCAAGCGCAGAATGCACATGGCTGGAAGCGCGTAGAGGCGGGCGCAGAGACGACTGTTGTCCGGGTTGAAGGGACGGCACAGACCAAGGATCACTCCCAGCACACCGGCCAGGACAAAGTGCAAGCCCATCAACAACATACGCAACAAAAACAGCATTTTCAGGGCCTGCCTGGACAAAAGGTGGCGCAGTGTACGGATGTGCACTGTTTTCGGCAATTGCTGCTATAGAGTCCGGAGATAGGCGATGTTTAAGCGCATGTTTCCGAGTTGATCGTCAGACGCGTCCTAGAGCTGTCGGCGGATGATCAACCGAACACGCAAGAAAAAGCCCGACACGACGGTCGGGCTTTTCTTCGGCTCGGGAAGCGTGGGCTCAGCCCAAGTGCTCCTGATCCTGGATGATCGCGTTGTCGAGGGCTTCAAGCAGCGCCTTGCGCACTTTGAGCTTGGTGTTCTTGTGCGCGTTCATGTTGATTTTCTTCAACTGACGCGCCGCCGCCAGCGCAGCGCCTTGCAGCTCTTCGGCAGACACCACCTTGTCGAGGAAGCCGGCATCCACTGCGCTCTTGGGATCAAACATCTCGCCGTTGATCACTGAGCGGTGGAACGCCGAACGACGCAGGCGATCACGCGCCAGCTCGATGCCGGCGTGGTGCATGGTCATACCGATCTGCACTTCGTTCAGACCGATGGTGAACGGGCCATCGACACCAATGCGGTAGTCGGCGGACAACAGAATGAATGCGCCCTTGGCAACGGCATGGCCCGGGCAGGCCACGATCACCGGGAACGGGTGGGAGAGCAGGCGACGGGCGAGGGTCGAACCCGCAGTCACCAGTGCCACGGCTTCTTTAGGGCCGGCGGTCATCACCTTCAAGTCATAGCCGCCAGACAGAATCCCCGGCTGACCGGTAATGATCACAATGGCACGATCAGTCACCGCCTGATCCAGCGCCGCGTTGAACGCCGCAATCACGTCCGGGGAAATGGCATTGACCTTGCCGTTGTTCAAGGTCAGGGTCGCGATACCGTCTTCGAGGTGGTAGGCAATCAACTCACTCATGACGCTATTCCTTGTAAGAAAGATGGGCAGACGTTACCCACCGCCGTAGGCCAGGTAAAGCGCTGTGACTGACTCGCTGGTCACCCTTGACCGCCCGATGCGCCGCAGCGCACCACATGGCTGACACCTTTGCGTCTATATAGAAGGGCCGCGCCCACCGAAGATTGGCCGGATCGCCATGGCCGATTGCTGGCGGAAACGACTTTTTCTCTTAACCGCATGAAAATTCTGAAAAAAAGTTTGCCATCAGAAAAGCTTTCGACTACATTAGCGCGCCTCGACAGACAGAACATGTTTGAAGAGATACGGTGAAGTGTCCGAGTGGCTTAAGGAGCACGCCTGGAAAGTGTGTATACAGGAAACTGTATCGAGAGTTCGAATCTCTCCTTCACCGCCACATTCAGTAAACGCAAACCCCTGATTTTCCTAGAGAAAGTCGGGGGTTTGTGGTTTTTGGCGTCTGTAAATCAGCCCTATGGGAACAATAGGGGGCGGGCGCTTCATTTCTTTGTAAAAAGCAGTCTCCGCCAAGAAGGCTCTGGCGTTTCCAATAAAGCGAGAAATATTCGCGCTTCACCGGTTTCCTTTGTTTGTGAATCTGCGCGATAGTGGCTTTTTGTTATCGCCTTCAGGATGAACTGCTTGCCTGAACGCTTATTGGCAGTCCAACGCAGGGAAGTGCAGTGAAGACAGTTGTCACCATGGTTCTATTTTTGATGTTGTGCGGCTGCGGTTCTGACTCTCGCAGTTCTGCGCCGACACTCTGGACAGATGGCATCATGCTGGAGCAGAAGAAGGTCACCGTCGATGATCAGCATGCCAAGGTTGTCATGCAGGCAGCGGGCGATACGGTCAATCCGGTGGATTTTGAAGTGGTCAGAGGTAATGATCCGGATCAACGTCCCGATCATCTGGGGACAGTCGTCAAACCGTTTCGCAATAAAGTCGGCGCATGGTTCAGTCGTCTCGATAGCGCGGTCTTCAAACAGTTTCCCCAGCTTGAAATGCAGGCCGATCCCGGTCAGACGCTACTCGTGAGCGGTTCATCGACGGTCAAAAGTCAAACTCCGGCGCCAGGCTATCTGACGCTTTACAACGAAGACTATGTATTCAACCAGTCGAAGAACAAGTATGAGAAAAAGCTGACCGCCAATCCGACGGTCTCGTCGTATTACACCTGCGGGCCTGTCACCAGTACCTTTATTCCCGAGAAGCAGAAAGTTTATCTGGCGGAGTTTGTCTTCGTGGATCGTGGGGACGGATGTGAACTGCAGATCTACGACATTACACAACCCGAACTACGTCTCCCGATCGTTGCCATCAAAGGCGCGCTACCCTCGTCGGACAGGTCCTTCCACTCGCCATAAGCTGTGTCAGAAAGCTGCCTGATCGCTGCTCGGCGAGATTTCGCGCAGACCTTGGCGAGCTTTGCCAAAAGGCGAGTGTTGTTGCAGATCTGGAAACTGCCCCGTAGCGGAACCATTTTTGAATGGTGGTAGTTACAATCGCCAGATTTTCTGCCAGTTAAAAGGACGGCTTTCATGATTATTTCCACCACACATTCCATCGAAGGCCGACAGATCACCGCGTACCTGGACATTGTCAGCGCGGAGTCGGTGCAGGGTGTCAATGTGATCCGTGACATGTTTGCCGGCATGCGCGACTTTTTTGGTGGGCGCTCTCAGACGCTCGAGCGGGCATTGAAAGAGGCGCGGGTTCAGGCGACTGACGAGATCAAGGAGCGGGCGCAGGCGTTGCAAGCGGATGCGGTGGTTGGGCTGGATTTCGAGATCAGCATGCCAGCGGGCAAGGGCGGTATGGTTGTCGTGTTCGCGACGGGCACCGCGGTCAAGTTGCGTTGATGTAGTTGCCGTAGCCCGCGAGCCCATTCAGTTGATGAATGGGTTTTTTTCTGTCGATCAGCCACGTGGTTTGTTGATGTAAGCCACGAGTGTCTGAGGTCGCTGGCGCGTTTAATCGATGTAGGCCATTCGTCGGGCATCAGTCGATCTGAACCACAAGTCCAGTAATGACCGGCTAGTCTCAAAAGTCTTGGAGGTCGATATTTTTTCAGGCAAAAGGCTTTGCCGGTATCGATCTATTACGAAGGGGAGAGGCTATGACTGATCCGTATATCGAAGACGATGGTGCCGAATTTTCATTCAACAACTGCGTCCGCTGCGGCCAGACGGAGTATCAGGCGGGCTTTGGCGAGGATCCGGTTCAGACCGGCAAGATCAAGTCCACTGCGCCCAAGGGGGCGAAGGCCAAGTTTCTTCCGAAGGTCTCGGCACGATCGAGAAAGTGATAGATGACAGAACGACCCCGTCTATGAACGGGGTTTTTTATGCCCGAGGTTTATGTAGGGAAATCTCCTACAAGCGATGGGGCAAATTCTGAATTTTTTCACAAACTTTTCACGTCCACAGACGTAGGGTGAAGCCATCCGTTAGAAAGCAAGTCTCCAGCCCGTCTCCCCAGCGGGCTTTTTTTTGCCTGCGATAAAACCTTTTGCGAAATCGCTGTCCAATCGGCGCCAAGTGCGCGGCGGCAGCTGAATTCTCTGGACTTCAGCGCGTCGGCAGCTTTCAATCTCGGCCCCTTTTGATCTCCCTATTTTTGAGGTTTTTTTCATGCGTCTAACATTGCCTGCTCTGGTTCTGGGGCTTCTGGTTGCTCAAGGTGCGGTCGCCGGTGAAGGCACTGCTGCACTCGGCGGCGGACTGGGTGGCGCGCTGGGTAATGTGGTCGGCCAGAAAATGGGCGGCAGCACGGGCGCAGCGATTGGTGCCGGTGTTGCAGGCGCGGCCGGCAGTGCCATGGCAGCCGGCAAGGGCAGTCGGACCAAAGCAGCTATCGGCGGTGGTGTTGGCGCGGCCGGTGGTTCGGTGATCGGCAACAGCCTGGGCGGCAGAAATGGCGCGACCATTGGCGCAGGCCTTGGTGGCGCTGCGGGTGGTGCGGTGGGCACCAACCTGTCCAAAGGTCACAAGCGCCACTGATACCTAGCGCTTGTCAGAAAAAGCCCGGCTCGATGCCGGGCTTTTTCATGGCTGAACGTTTTCCCGGAAAGCCTCTCAAATTTGGCACGAGCCCCTGTGGGCATACCGTCCCGATTCGGGAACTGTGAGGTTCAAATGCGTTTGTCATTGTCTGCACTGTTTTTCGGATTACTGGTCGCTCAAGGCGCGATGGCCGCCGGCGATGGCAGCGCCGCCGTCGGTGGCGGACTGGGCGGTGTGCTCGGGAATGTGGTCGGTGGCCAGCTCGGCGGCAGCACCGGTGCGGCGGTCGGCGCAGGTGTAGGCGGCGCCGCGGGTGGCGCGGTCGGAGCGAATAAACACAATCGCACTGAAGCCGCCATCGGCGGTGGCCTCGGCGCAGCCGGCGGTTCAGTGGTCGGCAACAGCTTGGGCGGCTCCACCGGTTCCGCCATTGGTGCCGGATTGGGCGGCGCGGCCGGTGGTGCGGTGGGTAACAATCTGGGTGGCCACGGCGGGAAGGGGCATTCCGGCGGTGGTCACAAGCACAACAAGTACAAACATAAAAACCGCCACCATTGATTGAATACCGAAAACAAACCCGGCCTCGCGCCGGGTTTTTCGTGTCTGGCGATCGGACTCCGGAACGATTGGCTGTAGGACTTTTCGAACGTTATACAACCCACAGCTGCAGAGGTTTGCCATGACTCCGGAAACAGAAGGCAAGGAAGAAAAAGGTCCGAGCGGTCTGCCGTTTATCAATGATCCGGGGAACGAGGATCCGGGGTCGCTGATGGATGATGCGACGGTGCCGTTGAATGATGCGGATGAGGCGGATATGGAGTATGAAGAGGATGAGGATGAGCAATAAGTTGTCTTGATAGTCGAGCGCGGTAGCGCACTGAATTTCAAAATCCGGGGCCTGTACTTCAGGCCCTTTGATTCGGATCGGTCTGCTCGCGAGGTCAAGGTCGATAAAACAGTCCCACTGATTCTGATGGGAAGTGAATGGCGCACCCTACGCCGTGCAGTTCATATTGAATTTCATCAGTTATTTCACCGCAGCGTGCGATTTGCTTGCTCCGCCAAAGTCTTAAAATTCCGCGTGAAAGAGGTGCGCGGACTTTGCGGGGGATCAAAATGGAAAGAAGTCGGGAAAGCAGGCGTTAGCTGTAGGGCGTTTCGCTAAATATCAGAGAGTCATTCCACGGGTTAAACATTGCCCGTTGCTCAATGTCCACTGGCCTCGCTATGCTGCTGAACCCATTAATCAGATCCGCGCAGCGGCGCCGATTGCGCCGCCCGGGATGTTTTTGATAACGGATCCGATGATGAATGCACCGATGAAGGCGTTTGGCCCGATCAAGGCCGTGATTTTCGACATGGACGGTCTGCTGCTGGACACCGAAGGCATCTACACCGAGGTCACCTCGCTCATCGCCGAGCGTTACGGGCGGACTTTCGACTGGAGCATCAAACAGAACATCATCGGTCGCGGGGCCAATGATCTGGCGAACTACGTGGTGCAGGCGCTGGATCTGCCGATCAGCGCCGAAGAGTTTCTGGTGATCCGTGAGCCACTGATGCGTGAGCGCTTTCCAAAGGCCCAGGCGATGCCGGGCGCGGAGGAGCTGATTCGCCACCTCAAGGCGCATAACATTCCAATTGCCGTGGGCACCAGTTCGTCGCGGCAGTCGTTCGGCCAGAAAACCACCTTGCACCGCGACTGGTTTGCGCTGTTCGATTTCATCGTCACGGCGGACGACCCGGAAGTCGGCGCGGCGAAACCGGCGCCGGATATTTTCCTCACCGCTGCCCGGCGTCTGGGTGTTGCACCTGAAGATTGTCTGGTGTTCGAGGATTCGCCGTTTGGCGTCACAGCAGCCAAAGCGGCGGGGATGACCGCCATTGCGATTCCGGATGCAGCCATGGCTGATGAAAAATACGCGCATGCCGACGGGATTCTGCGCACGCTCAAGGCTTTCACCCCGAGTGCCTGCGGTTTGCCGGCGCTGGATTGGGCTTGATCAGCCGATAAGCACGCATGAAAAACGCCGCCCTCTGCAAAGAGGCGCGGCGTTTTTTGTACCCGGGATTCAGCGCAATCAGGCGCCAAAACCACCGTCGATGGTCAGGCTGGCACCGGTGATGTAACCGGCTTCCGGGCCTACCAGATAAGCGACGAAACCGGCGATTTCATCGGCGGTGCCGTAACGGCCCACCGCCATCAGCGGGATCAGGCTCTCGGCGAATTCGCCATGGGCCGGGTTCATGTCAGTGTCGACCGGGCCGGGTTGCACGTTGTTGATGGTGATGCCGCGCGGGCCGAGGTCGCGGGCCAGGCCTTTGGTCAGGCCGACCAGGGCCGATTTGCTCATTGCATACACACCGCCACCGCCGAAGGGCATGCGGTCGGCGTTGGTGCTGCCGATGTTGACGATGCGCGAGCCTTCGCCCATGTGTTTGGCGGCTTCCTGAGACGCGATGAACACGCTGCGGACGTTGATCGCCAGTGTCTGGTCGAAGTCTTCCAGTTTGAAATCTTCCAGCGGTGCGATGGCCAGGACGCCGGCGTTGTTCACCAGAATATCCAGGCGGCCAAAGGCTTCGACGGTGGCGCTGACGGCGTTGCGGATAGCGGCTTCATCGGCGCTGTCGGCCTTGATCGCCAAAGCTTTGCCGCCGGTGGCGGTGATGCTGTTCTGCAACTCTTCGGCCTTGGCGGTGGAGCTGACGTAGGTGAAAGCGACAGCGGCGCCTTCAGCAGCCAGACGTTTGACGATGGCGGCGCCGATACCGCGGGAACCGCCTTGAATCAGAGCGACTTTGCCGCTGAGGTGTTGAGTGGTCATGTTCGATCTCCAGAGAATTCAAGGCGGGGTGCCTTGTTGTTGGAGCCGAGTATCGGCCTCGCATCGACAACCGTGTAGACCATGATTGCTATAGTCTGTGTAAACCAGAAGTTTATAGTGGCGATCATGGAAACTTTCAGCAGTATCGAATGCTTCGTGCGCAGCGCCGAAGTCGGCAGCTTTGCCGAAGCCGCCCGGCGCTTGAGCCTGACCCCGGCCGCCGTTGGCAAGAGTGTGGCGAAGCTCGAGGGACGGCTCGGTGTACGGCTGTTCCAGCGTAGTACACGCAGCCTGACCCTGACCGAGGCCGGTCAGCTGTTTTTGAGTCAGGTCAGCGGCAGTCTGACGACGATTCAGAATGCGGTGGCCAATCTTTCGAGTGTGGAAGGACTGCCGGCGGGGACGTTGAAAGTCAGCATGGGCACGGTATTCGGGCGTTTGTACATCGTGCCATTGCTGCAAGAATTTTTACGTCGGTTTCCGGCGATCAACCCGGACTGGCATTTTGATAACCGTCAGGTCGATTTGATTGGGCAGGGTTTCGATGCAGCGATTGGCGGGGGATTTGAGTTGCCTCAAGGCGTCGTCGCACGCAAATTGGCACCCGCGCATCGCGTGTTGGTGGCGTCCGCGGACTATCTGCATCAGCACGAGGCGATCGCTGAGCCGGATGACCTGCAACATCACGATGGCATCCTGATTCGTTCGCCGCAAACCGGTCGGGTGCGCTCCTGGCAGTTGATCAGTGGCGGCAGTCAGCTCTGTCAGCCCTTGACCCTCAAGACGCGCATGACCATGAGTGACTCCGAAGCCGCCTGCGCCACGGCAGTACAGGGGTTGGGGATCGCACTGGTGAGCATGCCGTTTGCTGTGGGTTATCTCGAGGCGGGCACCTTGCAGCGCGTGCTGCCGGACTGGTACATCGATGACGGCAACATTTCGATCTATTACGCCGAGCATAAATTGTTGCCGGGCAAGACTCGGGCGTTTGTCGATTTTGTGATTGAGCAGTTTGCGCAGCAGGGGTTGGCTCGGCGGTTCAGTGCTTTCTGAGCAAGACGTGGCACCGAGTTGACCCATTCGCGAGCAAGCCCGCTCCCACATTGGATTTGTGAACGCCACAGATCCAATGTGGGAGCGGGCTTGCTCGCGAAGGATACGACTTGGTATTCGTCTGTGAACTCAGCGAGCAAACCGCTCCGCCCAGCCAATAATCTGCTTCGGCCGTGGTGTCGCGTAAGTCCGCACCTTGGACGTCGACAACCCCAGCCGCACCAGCGATTCAGCAATGGTCACCGCTGCCGTCACCCCATCCACCACCGGCACCCCGGTGCGGCGACGAATCTGTTCATCCAGCCCGGCCATGCCGCCGCAGCCCAGACAAATCACTTCAGCCTTGTCCTGGGTCACCGCCAGTTCCGCCTGCTGCACGATGGCTTCCAGTGCGCGCTGCGGTTCATGTTCCAGCTCCAGCACCGCCAGGCCACTGGCTCGCACCGACGCGCAGCGATCCCACAGGCCCGACAACTTCAGCCGATCCTCGATCAGCGGCACGGTGCGATCCAGCGTGGTCACCACCGAATAGGCGTGGCCAAGAAACATCGCGGTACTGGCGGCGGCGTCGGTGATGTCCACCACCGGCACGTTAAGCAGCTCCTGCAAACCTTCGCGGCCGTGTTCGCCGTAACCGGCCTGAATCACCGCGTCGAACGGTTGATCGTAGGACATCACCCGATCCATCACGGCGATGGCCGCCAGGTAACTTTCGAAATTGCCTTCCACCGAATCGGCGCCGAAGAACGGCGTCAGGCCGACGATTTCCGTACCCGGGGCAGCGACCGCTTGCGCGGAGCGGGCGATGGCCTGGGTGATGGATTCGGTGGTGTTGACGTTGACCACAAGAATACGCATGAGAAGTCCTTATTGCGGGCAGTTCAGCGGCCCAAATCCGGGCCGCAATGAAGTTAATGGCTGACGTTGTCTACGGCGATCGATTCGCCGTTGACGTCGGCGTAGTGCGGTTGGCGTTTGGCGATGATCAGGTAGAGCATGGCGGCGATGCCGGCGCCCACCAGCCAGGAGAACGGCGAGATGCTGTGGAAGCCCGGCACCAGTGCCAGGACGATGGCGATCAACGCTGCCGGAATGAACGCCGCCACGGCACGGAAATTCACTCCGTGGCTGTAGTAATAAGCGCCGTTGGGATCTTCGCTGTACAACTGCGGGACGTTGATCCGGCCTTTGCGGATCAACCAGTAGTCGACCATGATCACCCCGTACAACGGGCCGAGCAGGGCGCCGAGGCCGGAGAGGAAATACACGATCACCAGCGGGCTGTTGTAGAGGTTCCACGGCAGGATCAGCACGGCGATGGTCGCGCTGATCAGCCCGGCGCGGCGGAAGGTCAGGTACTTCGGCGCCAGGTTGCTGAGGACGAACGCCGGGGCGACGAAGTTGGCCATGATGTTCACCGCCACGGTGACGATCAGGAACGCCAGGCAACCCAGTACCAGGAAAAATGTGTTGGGGATCGAAGCGATGATTTCGGTCGGGCTTTCGATGATTCGCCCGTTGATCTGAAATTGCGCACCGCAAAGCAGGACGGTGATGGTGGCGAACACCAGAATGTTCACCGGCAGGCCCCAGAAGTTGCCGATCTTGATGGTCTTGCGGCACGGCGAGGAGCGGGCGAAGTCGCAGAAATTGAGGATCAGCGTGCCGTAGATCGCCAGCCACAAGGCGCCGCCGGCAAAGATGTTGCGCCACATCTCGCCACCGCTCAGCGGTTCGCGGATCGACCAGGCAATCGTGGCGTTGGCCTGGGTGTACATCCACGCGGCGAGGGCAGCGACGGTCAGCAGAATCACCGGGCCGGCAAAAGCCTCGTAACGGCGAACCATTTCCATGCCGTAGGCGAGAATCGCCAGCTGCACGAGCCAGATCGCCACGAAACACACCCAGCCCAGCGACGACAGGCCGAGGATCGAGTTGTGGTCGTAATCGGCGAAACCGGGGTGAATCGCCGTCAGCAGCACACGAAACACCACCGACGCCAGATACGTCTGAATCCCGAACCAGGCGATGGCGATCACCGCGCGGATCAATGCCGGAATCTGCGCGCCGTGGATGCCGAAACTGATCCGGCTGATCACCGGAAACGGCACCCCGGTTTTCTGCCCCATGTAGCCGGACAGGTTCATGAAGAAGTACACCAGCGCCGCGCCGATCCCCAGCGACAGCAGAATCTGCCAGCCCCCCAGGCCCAGCGCGTACAGACCGATGGCGAACGAGTAGTTGGCGATGTTGTGCACATCGTTGGTCCACAGGGCAAAAATGCTGTACTTGCCCCAGCGCCGACCTTCGGCCTTGGTCGGCGCCAGATCGCGGTTGTGCAGACGGGGGCTCAGTTGTAACGGTTCAGTCAGACCATCGTGGGGCAATGGCTGGTCGAGGGCAGAGGCGGGCAGATTCAGCGCGATGTTGTTGGAGAGACTTGTACGCATTCCGGCAGGCTCCTGATGGGCGGGGCCGCGATGACTGTGCATGAGCGCTCAGGCTCGACAAATCTTCGTCGCGGCCAGCAGACATCACTGGTTACGGGGCATCTGCAGCCTGTACGGGATAGGGCGCTTCAGGCTTGCGGATCGAAAGTGTGGATTGATGTTTTGCAGTTTTGTATACAAAACATGTATGCACTTAAGCCAGATTTGTGCCAGTTAGCGGTCTATGGAGCGCCCTGCTCATTTCGAAAAATTATCGATGAATGCTAAGTGCTTGAAAGTAAGTGGTTATAAATTGACCAGTTGAACAGGTATTTATTTTTTACGGGGGATTTTGCGGAGGAGGCACAGCAGAGGGGCGTTCAGTAGGGATGTAACTTTTCAGGGCGCGAAAACAAAAAGTGCACACATAAATGGCACCGATGGTGACATTCGTGTGTACACATTTTTTTCATGGCACCACAAAGCAAATGTGGGAGCGGGCTTGCTCGCGAAGGCGTTTTACCAGTCAACAAATCCGGTGACTGACAGACCGCTTTCGCGAGCAAGCCCGCTCCCACAGGGGGGGCATCATTGGGGCGGAGATTTATGCCTTGCTGATGATATTCCCCGCATGTAATCCGCATTCTTTCTGCGTCGCCTCTTCCCACCACCAGCGGCCTTCACGCTCGTGCTGGTTTGGCAGGACCGGACGAGTGCACGGTTCGCAACCGATGCTGATGAAGCCGCGTTCATGCAGGCTGTTGTACGGCAGTTCAAGCATGCGGATGTAGCCCCAGATCTCTTCGCTGGTCATCTGTGCCAGCGGGTTGAACTTGTACAGGGTGCGCTCGGTCGTGGAGAACGCGGTGTCGATTTCCAGCACCGCCACCGCGCTGCGGGTGCCCGGGCTCTGGTCGCGGCGCTGGCCGGTGGCCCAGGCTTTGACGCCGGACAGTTTGCGGCGCAGTGGTTCGATCTTGCGGATGCCGCAGCATTCGCCATGGCCATCTTTATAGAAACTGAACAGGCCTTTTTCCTTCACGAACGGTTCCAGCTTTGTGTAGTCCGGCGACACCAGTTCGATATCGATCTTGTAGTGCTCACGCACTTGATCGATGAAGCGATAGGTTTCCGGGTGCAGGCGGCCGGTGTCGAGGCTGAACACCTTGACGTTCTTGTTCAGCTTCCAGGCCATGTCCACCAGCACCACATCCTCGGCGCCACTGAAAGATATCCACAACTCGTCACCAAACTCGGCGAAGGCGAGTTTCAGGATGTCCTGGGCGGATTTGTTGGCATAGGTCGTGGCGAGTTCCACGACATCGAACGTTGGGCTCATCAGGGCGGCTTCCTACAGGTCGGTGGCGCTGGGCGCTCTATATGGCGGCGATGTTAACAAAAAGCGGCGGGGTAGAGTGTGCCTGCTGCGTTGCGTGGTCGCGGGGGAGTCGCTAGAGTTCGGGCTCGCTCGACTCAATAATCACTACAAACGGGAGTGTCTTGTGGAAATTGCTTGCCTGGATCTTGAAGGGGTACTGGTACCGGAAATCTGGATCGCCTTTGCCGAAAAAACCGGAATCGAATCCCTCAAGGCCACCACCCGGGACATTCCCGATTACGACGTGTTGATGAAGCAGCGTCTGCGCATCCTCGACGAGCATGGCCTGAAGCTTTCGGACATTCAGGAAGTGATCGCCACCCTCAAGCCGCTGGACGGCGCGGTGGAATTCGTTGACTGGCTGCGCGAGCGCTTCCAGGTGGTGATTCTCTCGGACACGTTCTACGAATTTTCCCAGCCGCTGATGCGTCAACTGGGTTTCCCGACCTTGCTTTGCCATCGCCTGATCACTGACGACAGCGGCCGGGTGACCAGCTATCAATTGCGTCAGAAAGATCCCAAGCGTCAGTCGGTGCTGGCGTTCAAGAGCCTGTATTACCGGGTGATTGCGGCGGGCGATTCGTATAACGACACAAGCATGCTGGGCGAGGCGGATGCGGGGATTCTGTTCCATGCGCCGGACAACGTGATTCGTGAGTTTCCGCAGTTTCCCGCCGTACACACCTTTACCGAGTTAAAGCAGGAGTTCCTCAAGGCCTCGAACCGGGATTTGAGTTTGTAATTACAACATTGTGGCGAGGAAGCTTGCTCCCGCTCGGCTGCGCAGCAGTCGTAAGATTTTGGGGAGCGCTTCGCACTCCAGCGGGAGCAAGCTCCCTCGCCACAAAAACTTATAGGTTTTGCAGGGTTTCGAGGAGGATTCTGACCTTGGTAATCGACTCCTGATACTCCGCCTGCCAGTCCGAGTCGGCCACGATCCCGCCACCGCCCCAGCAACACACCTGCCCATCCTTGACCAACAGACTGCGAATCGCGATGGAGCTGTCCATCTCGCCGCGTACGTCCAGATAAAGTAACGAACCGCAATACAACCCGCGCCGGGTCGGTTCCAGTTCATCGATGATCTGCATCGCGCGAATCTTCGGTGCGCCAGTGATCGAGCCACCGGGGAAGCTGCCGGCGATCAGATCCAGTGCGTCGCGATCCTCGGCCAGTTCACCGGTCACGCTGCTGACCAGGTGATGCACATTCGGATAGCTTTCCAGACTGAACAGCTCCGGCACCCGCACCGAGCCGATGCGGCAGGTACGGCCGAGGTCGTTGCGCAGCAGGTCGACGATCATCAGGTTTTCCGCGCGGTCCTTGGGGCTGGCCAGCAGTTCGGCGGCGTTGGTCGCGTCTTCGGCAGGCGTCAGGCCACGCGGGCGGGTGCCCTTGATCGGGCGGGTTTCCACTTGTCGTTGGCTGACTTTGACGAAACGTTCCGGCGACAAACTCAACACTGCGTCGCCGTCGGGCAGGCTCTGGAAGCCGGAAAACGGCGTCGGGCAGGCCTCGCGCAGCGCGCAATAGGCCAGCCACGGGTCGCCCTGACACGGCGCACGGAAACGCTGGGCGAAGTTGACCTGATAGCAGTCGCCGGCCTGAATGTAGTGATGAATGCGTTCCAGCGCCTGGCGATAGTCATCGGCCGACAGGTCGGCGGTCATCGGCGTGTTCAGCTTGAACGGCGTCAGCGTCGCTGAGGTCGGCTGGCTGAACAGCGCGATCAGCCGTTGCCGTTCGCTGGCGGCCAGTGACGGGTGAAACACCAGTTGGCTGGTGGCGGTCTGGTGATCGCTGATCAGCGCCCAGTCGTACAGACCGAACCGCGCGTCGGGCAATTGCAGATCATCCCGAGCCTGGCTCGGCAGGTGTTCCAGATGCCGACCGAAGTCGTAGCTCAGATAGCCGATCAGGCCGCCGGCGAACGGCAGTTGATATTCCGCAGGCAATTGCGCTTCGCCCAGACGGCTCAGATTATCCCGCAGGCGTTGCAGGAACAGGCTGCCGCTTTCGTCGGGCAACACTGCCAGTTGTTCCAGCGGCCAGGCGCTGAGCAGGTCATAACGGCCACGGTCGGCGCTCGGCCGGCCGCTGTCGAGCAGCACGGCGCCGGGTGCATGGCGGATGGCCGCGAAGTAGTCGGCGGGGTTGGCGCGGTAGGGCAGCGGGTGTACGGAACAGGTCAACATGGGCGGGGCAGATCGGCCATCGAGGCGGGGTGGGGATTGTAGTCCTCTCGGCTGCCAGATCAAAATCAAAAGCTACCCCCTCACCCCAGCCCTCTCCCCCAAGGGGGCGAGGGGGAAAGGGGGCGGATCTTCATGCTTTTCAAGTTCTGAGTTCGACTCGAACTTGCAGGTCGATGTACTTCGAGCATCCAACACGGTCAGTCCCCTCTCCCTCCGGGAGAGGGCTAGGGTGAGGGGCTCTTCAGCTTTTCAGCTTCAGCCCTCGACCGCCGGGATATGCCCAAACATCTCCTGGGTAAACGCCACTCGCTCTTCAACCGACTCGGTCACCCCTTGCGCCTTCAGCGCTTCCAGATGCGCCTCGACCGCGTGCGTACGCTGGGTCAGTCCGCAATCGTTGGCAATCTGGATATTCAGCCCCGGTCGCGCATTCAGCTCGAGAATCAGCGGGCCTTTTTCCTGGTCCAGGACCATGTCCACGCCGATGTAACCCAGCCCGCACAGCTCGTAGCAGCCGGCGGCGAGTTTCATGAAACCATCCCAGTATGGCAGTTGCACGCCGTCCACCGCGTTGGTGGTGTCGGGGTGTTTGTTGATGATGTTGTTCAGCCAGGTACCGCGCAGGGTCAGGCCGGTGGCCAGATCGACACCGACACCGATGGCCCCCTGGTGCAGGTTGGCCTTGCCGCCGGACTGGCGGGTCGGCAGGCGCAGCATGGCCATCACCGGGTAACCCATCAGCACGATGATGCGGATGTCTGGCACGCCTTCGTAGCTGATGCTCTTGAAGATCTGATCCGGGGTCACCCGGTATTCGATCAGTGCGCGGTCGCGGTGACCGCCCAGCGAATACAGGCCGGTGAGGATGCTCGAGATGTGATGCTCGAGTTCTTCGTGGGCGAGGATCTTGCCCGAGACCGTGCGATAGCGGCCCTCGAAGCGGTCGGCGATGACGATGATGCCGTCACCGCCGGCACCCTGGGCGGGCTTGATCACGAAGTCGTTGTGCCCGCCGATGATCGCGTCGAGCTTGTCGATTTCCTTCTCCGTGGAGATCACGCCGTACAGCTCCGGCACGTGAATGCCGGCAGCGATGGCGCGCTCCTTGGTGATGATCTTGTCATCGACGATCGGGTACAGACTGCGCTTGTTGTACTTGAGCACGTAGTCGGCGTTACGCCGATTGATGCCCATGATGCCCCGCGCCTCCAGCGCCTTCCAGGTCTTCCAGAAACCGAACATCAGGCGTCAGCCTTCTTCAGGAAAGCCTTGAAACGCACCAGTTCGGTCAGGCGGTAGCCGCGATAGCGACCCATCGCCAGCATGAAACCGACCAGAATCAATAGGATCGCCGGGAAGGTGAACACGAAGTACACCAGCTCCGGCACGGTCATGATCAGGTGCGCCAGCGAGGCGGCGAACAGGGTGCCAATCGCCACTTTCAGGGCATGGCTGGCGCCGCGTTCTTCCCAGGTGATCGACAGGCGTTCGATGGTCATGGTCAGAATCACCATCGGGAACAGCGCCACCGACAGACCGCGCTCCAGACCCAGCTTGTGGCTGAACAGGCTGATCGCTGCGATCAGCACCACAACAAAGGTCAACACCACCGACAGACGCGGCAGCATTTGCAGCTTCAGGTGTTCCAGATACGAACGTAATGACAGGCCCAGCGCGGTGATCACGGTAAACAGCAGGATGCCGAAGCCCAACTGCGTTTCGCGGAAGGCCAGGGCGATCAGCACCGGGGTGAAGGTGCCGAGGGTCTGCAGGCCGATCAGGTTACGCAGGATCAGGATCACCAGCACGCCGATCGGGATCATCACCATGATCATGAACGTCTGCTGGGTCTGCAGCGGCAGGCCATACAGCGAGTATTCGAGGAAGTTGGCGTCAGTGTTTTCGTCGGTCAGCTTGGCCAGACGAATCGCGTTCATCTCGCTGTTGTTCAGGCTGAAGGTCACGTTGGCTTTCTTCGCGCCCTCGATGGTGATCAGGTTTTCATCACCGGTCCACCACAGCAGGCGGTCGGTCGGCAGGCCTTGTTCGCCGGTTTCCGGGTTGAAGTACAGCCAGTCGTTGCCGTTGAAGCTGCGCAGCCACAGTTCCGGGGTTTGCGGTTGATCGGCGACGAGGCGGATGGTGTGGACTTTTTCCACCGGCACATGAGCGATGGACAGCAGCAGCTCGACGATTTTCGCTTTGTGCGCGGTCGACGGGTCGCCGGCCAGCAGCAGTTTGACGTTGTCATCGTTGGCGTTGTTGACGCGTTTGATCGCCTCGCCGATGAAGGTTTCGACGTCGGCCGAGTGCTGGCGAATCGGCGCGAGCAAGGCTTCGGCTGCGATTTTTTCCGGGCCTTCGATGGCGATGCTGTCGCGGAAGGTCGGGCCTTTGATCTTGGATTTTTCTGCGGTGTAGCGTTTGGTCAGCACCAGACGGTAATAAAGGGTCTGGTTGCCCTTGGCCCGGCGCGCCGACCAGGTGACCTTGCGGTTGCCGTCGACGCGGTTGACCGCCACGCCGTAATTATTGGAGATAAAGCTTTCGTTGAGGCTGACGTAATCGCGGCTCAGGGGCGGCACGAACATCTGCACCTTCACCGGGTCCTTGGTACTGGCGACGAACTCGACTTTGGCGTCGATGTTCCACAGGTCGTCGGTGGCGTCTTCGGTCACCGGAATGCCGAGCACGAAAATCTGATAGGCCGTAACCGAAACGCCCAGGAGCACCAGAATGGTGATCAGGATTTTCAGGTGGAAGGTTAGAGAACGCATGGAAATTACTCGGCGGTATGAGCGGCGATGGTGCAGGCGGGTTTGCCGGCAGCGTATTTAAGACTGGGGTCGACCAGCGCATCGAAGCGTTTCAGCGCTTCGGAGCCGATCAAAAGCGGGTATTGGAACGCACTACGGTCGGTCAGGTTCACTTCGATGCTGCGCAGCGCCGTGCCCATGCAAATATCCAGTTCGATCACCGGGCGGGCCGTGTATTGCTTGCCTTCTTCCGGGTCATAGTCGCCGGCGCGGCGCTTGATCTTGCTGACCCGGGCCAGCGGCCGCTCGATCGGGTGCGAATGCGCAGCGTCGATCGCCAGGTAGAAGCGCACCCAGGACTCGCCGTTACGTTTGAAGCGCTTGATGTCGCGGGCACTCAGCGAGGCGGTCTTGGCGCCGGTGTCGAGTTTGGCCGCGACTTCCAGATTGATGCCATCAAGCGCTGCATATTCGTTGAGGCCGTACACGGTTTTTTCCCCCGCCGTGGCGAGGCCGGGCAGGCAAAACAGCGCAAAAAATGTGGGGAAGGGCTTGAGTCTCATAAATCCTGGTGCGCAGCGTTCCGTTTTCGGTTCAGGTTCCTGGCAAAACTGCGCAAGCTCCTTTGTGTGCCTATCAGCTTTTTATGACAAGCCGTACAAAAGGCCAGCAAATGCGGGCGGCATTCTAGCACGGTGGTTTTATGGCGCCAGCGCCCGCACCGGTCTATAACCCTTCGCAACTCCTGTGGGAGCGAGCTTGCTCGCGAAAGCGGTAGATCAGTCGACATTGATGTGAATGTCAGTACGTCTTCGTCGGAACGCCGCCCGGAGCAAGCTCGCTCCCACAGGGTTAAGCACTAAGAAAGGGTCGCCTAGGGTTATTAGACGATTGTCGACAATGCGTATTTATCCTTTGACTGATGTGGGCGAATTGGCTAGTTTTTGCCGCATTGGATTTAAAGGTGTCGACAATATGCTGGATCAACTCGATCCCCCGGTCATCAGCGGCGACGATTCCGAGACGCTCTCGGAAAACGTCTTCCGGCGCATCCAGGCGGCCATCGTCAAGGGCGAGATCGCCCCGGGCAGCAAGATCTCCGAGCCCGAGCTGGCGCGCACCTACGGCATCAGTCGCGGACCGTTGCGCGAAGCCATCCACCGACTCGAAGGCCAGCGTCTGCTGGTGCGCGTACCGCATGTCGGCGCGCGGGTGGTGTCGCTCAGTCACGCCGAATTGCTCGAACTCTACGAAATTCGCGAATCCCTTGAAGGCATGGCCTGTCGGCTGGCGGCCGAGCGCATGAGCGTCGAAGACATCGACGAATTGCGCCGGGTGCTGGAAACCCACGAGCGCGACGCCGCGTTCCAGGCCGGTGTCGGCTACTACCAGCAGGAAGGCGATTTCGACTTTCACTACCGAATCATCCAGGGCAGCGGCAACCGCACCCTGACCCAGATGCTCTGCGGCGAGCTGTACCAACTGGTGCGCATGTACCGCATCCAGTTTTCCACCACGCCGAACCGGCCGCGTCAGGCCTTCGCCGAACACCACCGGATTCTCGATGCCATCGCCGACCGTGACGGCGAACTCGCGGAATTGTTGATGCGCCGTCACATCGGCGCCTCGAAACGCAACATCGCCCGTCATTACCAGGACGGCGCCGACAATAAGACAGCCACTGAACGAGGTGAGTCATGAGTTCCAAGCAGAACACTCCAGGCCAGCGTTTCCGCGATGCGGTCGCCAGCGAGCATCCATTGCAGGTGGTCGGCGCGATCAACGCCAACCACGCGCTGCTGGCCAAGCGTGCCGGGTTCAAGGCGATCTACCTGTCCGGTGGCGGGGTGGCCGCAGGCTCGCTCGGCGTGCCGGATTTGGGCATCACCGGTCTGGATGACGTGCTGACCGACGTGCGGCGCATCACCGACGTCTGCGACCTGCCGCTGCTGGTGGACGTCGACACCGGTTTCGGCGCCTCGGCGTTCAACGTGGCGCGCACCGTGAAGTCGATGATCAAGTTCGGCGCCGCGGCGATTCACATCGAGGACCAGGTCGGCGCCAAGCGCTGCGGCCACCGTCCGAACAAGGAAATCGTTACCCAGCAGGAAATGGTCGACCGCATCAAGGCCGCGGTCGATGCCCGCACCGATGACAGCTTCGTGATCATGGCGCGGACTGACGCACTGGCGGTTGAAGGTCTGGAATCGGCACTGGATCGCGCCGCCGCGTGCATCGAGGCCGGCGCCGACATGATCTTCCCGGAAGCCATCACTGAACTTGAGATGTACAAGCTGTTCGCCAACCGGGTGAAGGCGCCGATCCTCGCCAACATCACCGAGTTCGGCTCGACGCCGCTGTACACCACCGAGCAACTGGCCGGCGCCGACGTGTCGCTGGTGCTGTACCCGCTGTCGGCGTTTCGCGCGATGAACAAGGCAGCGGAAAACGTCTACACCGCGATCCGCCGCGACGGCACCCAGCAGAATGTCATCGACACCATGCAGACGCGCATGGAGCTTTACGACCGCATTGACTACCACACCTTCGAGCAGAAGCTCGATGCGTTGTTTGCCGCTAAAAAATAAAGGCGAAGATCAAAGGATCGCAGCCTTCGGCAGCTCCTACATGAACCGCATTCCCCTGTAGGAGCTGTCGAGTGCAACGAGGCTGCGATCTTTTGCCAACAACACCGTAATTGCAGATTCCCTAACAAATTCAAGATTGGAGACAGCAATGGCCGAAGCAAAAGTACTCAGTGGCGCCGGGCTCCGGGGCCAGGTTGCCGGGCAAACCGCACTGTCCACCGTGGGCCAGGCCGGTGCCGGGCTGACCTATCGCGGCTACGACGTGCGTGAACTGGCAGCAGACGCGCAGTTCGAAGAAGTGGCTTACCTGCTGCTGTACGGTGAGCTGCCGACCCAGGCACAACTTGACGCCTACCAGCAAAAGCTGAGCAAGCTGCGCGACCTGCCGCAAGCACTGAAAGAAGTGCTCGAACGCATCCCCGCTGACGCCCATCCGATGGACGTGATGCGCACCGGTTGCTCGTTCCTCGGCAACCTCGAGCCGGAGAAAGACTTCTCCGAACAGCGCGACAAGACTGACCGTCTGCTGGCCGCATTCCCGGCGATCATGTGCTACTGGTATCGCTTCAGCCACGACGGCAAGCGCATCAACTGCGTCAGCGACGAGCCAACCATCGGCGGCCACTTCCTGCACCTGCTGCACGACAAGAAGCCGAGCGAACTGCACGTCAAAGTGATGAATGTGTCGCTGATCCTTTACGCCGAGCACGAATTCAACGCCTCGACCTTCACCGCGCGGGTTTGTGCATCGACCCTGTCTGATCTGTATTCCTGCGTCACGGCGGCCATCGGCTCGCTGCGCGGCCCGCTGCATGGCGGCGCCAACGAAGCGGCGATGGAAATGATCGAGCGCTTCTCGTCGCCGGAAGAGGCGATCAAAGGCACCCTCGGCATGCTCGAGCGCAAGGACAAGATCATGGGCTTCGGCCACGCGATCTATAAGGACAGCGATCCGCGTAACGAGGTGATCAAGGGCTGGTCGAAAAAGCTCGCTGACGAAGTCGGGGACAAGGTGCTGTTTCCGGTTTCCGAAGCCATCGACAAGACCATGTGGGAGCAGAAGAAACTGTTCCCCAACGCCGACTTCTACCATGCCTCGGCGTACCACTTCATGGGCATCCCGACCAAGCTGTTCACGCCGATCTTCGTCTGCTCGCGCCTGACCGGCTGGGCCGCGCACGTGTTCGAACAGCGCGCCAACAACCGCATCATCCGTCCAAGCGCCGAGTACATCGGCGTTGAGCAGCGCAAGTTCGTGCCAATCGAACGTCGCTGAATGGTGGACCTGCCACCCGGGTAACTGGATAAACCGGGAACCAATGTGGGAGCGGGCTTGCTCGCGAATGCGGTGTATCAGTCGACAAATCCGTTGAATGACACTCCGCCTTCGGGAGCAAGCCCCCTCCCACAGTTGACCGAGTCCACTTCAGTGCCGGTGTCGGCCCCACCCTTTGAAACTACCGTGACCCGAGTCCTGACCCGATGAACACAGAATTCCGCAAAAACCTGCCCGGCAGTTCCCTGGATTATTTCGACGTCCGTGCGGCGGTCGAGGCGATTCAGCCCGGCAGCTACGACACCCTGCCGTATACCTCCCGCGTGCTGGCGGAAAACCTCGTGCGTCGCTGCGACCCGGCCACGCTCACCGATTCCCTTAAGCAACTGATCGAGCGCAAGCGCGACCTCGACTTCCCGTGGTTCCCGGCGCGCGTGGTGTGCCACGACATTCTCGGCCAGACCGCGCTGGTCGATCTCGCCGGCCTGCGCGACGCAATCGCCCTGCAGGGCGGTGACCCGGCGCAGGTCAATCCGGTGGTGCCGACGCAACTGATCGTCGACCACTCGCTGGCGGTAGAAGCGGGCGGTTTCGACAAGCAGGCCTTTGAGAAGAACCGCGCCATCGAAGACCGACGCAACGAAGACCGTTTCCACTTCATCAACTGGACCAAAAAAGCCTTCAAGAACGTCGACGTGATCCCGCCGGGCAACGGCATCATGCACCAGATCAACCTGGAGAAAATGTCTCCGGTGATCCAGGTGCGCGACGGCGTGGCATTCCCCGACACCTGCGTCGGCACCGACAGCCACACCCCGCACGTCGATGCGTTGGGTGTGATCGCCATCGGCGTTGGCGGCCTCGAAGCCGAGAGCGTGATGCTCGGCCGCGCCTCGTGGATGCGCCTGCCGGAAAGTGTCGGCGTCGAACTGACCGGCAAGCTGCAACCGGGCATCACCGCCACCGACATGGTGCTGGCGCTGACCGAGTACCTGCGCAAACAGAAAGTCGTCGGCGCCTGGCTGGAGTTCTTCGGCGAAGGCGCGTCCGCACTGACCCTCGGCGACCGCGCGACCATCTCCAACATGGCCCCGGAATACGGCGCCACGGCCGCGATGTTCTACATCGATCAACAGACCATCGACTACCTGAAACTCACCGGTCGCGAAGACCAGCAAGTGCAGCTCGTCGAGCAGTACGCCAAGCTCAACGGCCTGTGGGCCGACAGCCTGAAAGGCGCGCAATACGAGCGCGGCCTGACCTTCGATTTGTCTTCGGTGGTGCGCAACATGGCCGGCCCGAGCAACCCGCACGCCCGCGTCGCGGTGTCGGATCTGGCGGCCAAAGGCATCTCCGGGCAGTGGGATGACGTACCGGGGCAGATGCCCGACGGCGCGGTGATCATCGCCGCCATCACCAGCTGCACCAACACCAGCAACCCGCGTAACGTGATCGCCGCCGGCCTCTTGGCGCGCAATGCCAACAAGCTGGGCCTGACCCGCAAGCCGTGGGTCAAATCCTCGCTGGCGCCGGGTTCGAAAACCGTGGCGCTGTACCTCGATGAAGCGGGGCTGACCACCGAGCTGGAGCAACTTGGTTTCGGTGTCGTCGCGTTTGCCTGCACCACCTGCAACGGCATGTCCGGAGCCCTCGATCCGGTGATTCAGCAAGAGATCATCGACCGCGATCTGTATGCGACTGCCGTGCTTTCCGGCAACCGCAACTTCGACGGCCGCATCCACCCCTACGCCAAGCAGGCATTCCTCGCGTCGCCGCCGCTGGTGGTCGCTTACGCCATCGCCGGCACCATCCGTTTCGACATTGAGAAGGATGTGCTGGGCGTGGTCGACGGCAAGGAAATCCGCCTGAAGGACATCTGGCCGAGCGATGAAGAAATCGATGCGGTGGTGAAGTCGTCGGTCAAGCCGGAGCAGTTCCGTCAGGTCTACATCCCGATGTTCGCCGTCCACGAAGACACTGGCCCGAAAGTCACGCCGCTGTACGACTGGCGCGAGATGAGTACCTACATCCGCCGTCCGCCGTACTGGGAAGGTGCGCTGGCCGGCGCGCGGCCGCTCAAGGGCATGCGCCCGCTGGCGGTGCTCCCGGACAACATCACCACCGATCACCTGTCGCCCTCGAACGCGATCATGCTCGACAGCGCCGCCGGTGAATATCTGGCGAAAATGGGTCTGCCGGAAGAAGACTTCAACTCGTATGCCACGCACCGTGGCGACCACTTGACCGCGCAGCGCGCCACCTTCGCCAACCCGAAACTGTTCAACGAAATGGTCCAGGAAAACGGCAAGGTCAAACAGGGCTCGCTAGCGCGGGTCGAGCCGGAAGGCCAGGTGATGCGCATGTGGGAAGCCATCGAAACCTACATGGAACGCAAGCAGCCGCTGATCATCATTGCCGGCGCCGACTACGGGCAGGGTTCGTCCCGCGACTGGGCGGCGAAGGGCGTGCGGCTGGCGGGCGTGGAAGCGATCGTCGCCGAAGGTTTCGAGCGCATCCACCGCACCAATCTGGTGGGCATGGGCGTATTGCCGCTGGAGTTCAAACCGGGCACCGACCGTCACACGCTGGCCATCGACGGCAGCGAAACCTACGACGTGATCGGCGCCCGCACCCCGCGCGCCGACCTGACGCTGGTGATCCACCGCAAGAACGGCGAGCGCGTTGAAGTGCCGGTGACCTGCCGCCTGGATACCGCTGAAGAAGTGTCGATCTACGAGGCCGGCGGCGTGTTGCAGCGCTTCGCCCAGGACTTCCTCGAAGAGTCGGCGGTTGCCGTATAAAACAAGTTAAGCGACCAAGGGATGATGAGTCCCTTGGTCCTTTGAGGAGCAACCATGGTTCACGCAGCTAATTTCGCACCGCAGATCAAAATCCCCGCCGCCTACATGCGCGGCGGCACCAGCAAAGGCGTGTTCTTCAGCCTCAAGGATCTGCCCGAAGCCGCGCAGATTCCCGGCCCGGCCCGCGACGCCTTGCTGCTGCGGGTGATCGGCAGCCCCGACCCCTACGACAAACAGATCGACGGCATGGGCGGTGCCACCTCGAGTACCAGCAAAACCGTGATCCTGTCGAAAAGCAGCAAGGCCGATCACGACGTCGATTACCTGTTCGGTCAGGTCTCCATCGACAAGCCGTTCGTGGACTGGAGCGGCAATTGCGGCAACCTCTCGGCGGCGGTCGGTTCGTTCGCCATCAGCAACGGTCTGGTGGATGCCAGCCGCATTCCGCACAACGGTGTGACGGTGGTGCGCGTGTGGCAGGCCAACATCGGCAAGACCATCATCGCCCACGTGCCGATCACCAACGGCGAAGTGCAGGAAACCGGTGATTTCGAACTCGACGGCGTGACCTTTCCGGCCGCCGAAGTGCAACTGGAGTTCATGGATCCGGCAGCGGAAGAAGAGGGCGGCGGCGGTTCGATGTTCCCCACCGGTAACCTGATCGACGAGCTGGAAGTGCCGGGTGTCGGCACGTTCAAGGCGACCATGATCAACGCCGGGATTCCGACGATTTTCGTCAACGCCGCAGACATCGGCTACACCGGCACCGAGCTTCAGAGCGCGATCAACAGCGATCCGAAAGCGCTGCAGATGTTCGAAACCATTCGTGCCTATGGTGCGTTGCGCATGGGCCTGATTGCGAATCTGGACGAAGCGGCCAAGCGACAGCACACGCCGAAAGTCGCGTTCGTTGCCAGGCCTGCGGATTACGTGGCGTCCAGCGGCAAGGCGATTGCTGCCAGTGATGTGGATCTGCTGGTGCGCGCATTGTCGATGGGCAAATTGCACCACGCGATGATGGGCACGGCGGCGGTGGCAATCGGCACGGCGGCAGCGATCTCCGGGACTCTGGTGAATCTCGCGGCGGGCGGTGTCGAGCGCAACGCGGTGCGCTTCGGCCATCCGTCCGGGACGCTGCGCGTAGGCGCCGAGGCCAGCCTGGAAAACGGTGAGTGGGTGGTGAAAAAAGCCATCATGAGCCGCAGTGCACGCGTCCTCATGGAAGGCTACGTACGCATCCCCGGCGACGCCTTCTGACCCAACACCGAACAAAAACTGTGGGAGCGGGCTTGCTCGCGAAAGGGGCGTATCAGGCAACAGAGATATCGACTGACACGACGCCTTCGCGAGCAAGCCCGCTCCCACACTGGATCATTGCGACCCGATATATCCCTGTAGGAGCTGCCGCAGGCTGCGATCTTTTGATTTTGCTTTTCAAGATCAGGATCAAAAGATCGCAGCCTTCGGCAGCTCCTACAGTGAGTGCATTCAATAATAAAAAATTGCCAGCCTGAACCGAGGTCCCATCAACGAACCACTGCCAGAGTGAATCGAACATGAGCGCCAACGTCGACCTTAACAACCGCCCCGACTACGACCGTGTCCTGCAGGACATCGCCGATTACGTCCTCACCTTCAACATCGAATCTGCCGAAGCCCTCGACACTGCCCGCAACTGCCTGATGGACACCCTCGGCTGTGGCCTGCTGGCGTTGCGGTTTCCCGAGTGCACCAAACACCTTGGCCCTCTCGTCGAAGGCACCGTGGTGCCGTTCGGGGCGCGGGTGCCAGGCACTTCCTATCGCCTCGACCCGGTGAAAGCCGCGTGGGACATCGGCTGCATCGTGCGCTGGCTCGACTACAACGACACCTGGCTCGCCGCCGAGTGGGGGCATCCGTCGGACAACCTTGGCGGGATTCTCGCGGTGGCCGATCACCTGTCGCAGAAACGCGTTGCCAATGGTGAGAAGCCGCTGACGATTCGCGATGTACTTGAAGCGATGATCATGGCCCACGAAATTCAAGGCGTGATCGCGCTGGAAAATTCCTTCAATCGCGTCGGCCTCGACCACGTGCTGCTGGTGAAAGTCGCTTCGACCGCCGTCACCGCCAAACTGATGGGGGCCAATCGCGAGCAGCTGCTGTCGGCGTTGTCCCATGCGTTTGCCGACGGTCAGGCGCTGCGCACCTATCGCCATGCGCCGAACGCCGGGTCGCGCAAGTCATGGGCGGCGGGGGATGCGACCAGCCGTGGCGTGCGTCTGGCCGACATCGCCCTGCGTGGCGAGATGGGTATTCCCGGGGTGTTGACGGCCAGGCAGTGGGGCTTCTATGACGTGTCGTTCAGCCACACCAACAATGATCTGGCGCTCAAGCCCGAAGGCAAACGTGCCTTCAGTTTCTCGCGGCCCTACGGCAGTTACGTGATGGAAAACGTGCTGTTCAAGATCAGCTTCCCCGCCGAATTCCATGCGCAAACGGCCTGCGAAGCGGCGGTGACCTTGCATCCGTTGGTGCGCAACCGCTTGCATGAAATCGACCGCATCGTCATCACCACCCACGAGTCGGCGATTCGCATCATTTCCAAGGTCGGACCGCTGGCCAACGCCGCCGACCGCGACCACTGCCTTCAGTACATGACCGCCGTGCCGCTGGCATTCGGCAATCTGGTGGCCGAGCAATACGAGGACGATTTCCACGCTGCGCACCCGATCATCGATGTGTTGCGCGAGAAGATGGTCATCGTCGAAGACCCGCGTTTCACCCGCGAGTATCTGGAGGCCGACAAGCGCTCGATTGCCAACGCGGTGCAGGTGTTTTTCAAGGACGGATCGAGCACCGAGAACGTGGTGGTGGAATACCCGATCGGCCACCGTCGCCGCCGCGCCGATGGCATCCCGTTGCTGGAGGACAAGTTCAAGGCCAACCTGGCGACGCGTTTCACCGGCCAGCGCAGCAACGAGATCTTCACCCTGTGCAAGGATCAGCAAGCGCTCGAAGCCACGCCGGTCAATCGCTTCGTCGACCTGTTCGTGATCTAGGCCAACGCCAGAGGTGTCGCGGGCTACAGGCTGCCCTCGACATCCTCCAGGCTGAAGGTTTCGGTGTGGTCGTCGTAGGAGAAAATCTCCGCATAACGACCCCAGGCGATCACCACTTCCAGGGTTCTCTCGACGAACGCTTCGGTCAGCGAGTCCTGCAGTTCCTGCTCGAAACGCACCCGTGGCGCGCGGTGACCATTGCGCTCCAGTAGTACCTGACGGATGCGCGCGGCCAGCGGCACGTGGCGAATCAGATGTTCGGCGAACAGGGTTTTGCGTTCCTGGGTGCCGTAGTCGGCGAACAGTTTGCCGGCGTCGGTCAGGGTGATGTCGGCGCCTTTGAGTTCAGCGAAACCGAGGTGCTCGATCATCTCGGCCACGGGGAACAGGTCATCGACTTCCAGCAGACGCCGTTCAGCCACGGTGGGCAGGCCGGCGTGGCCGTTGTAGGGTTCGGCGGCGATGGTTTCGATCAGACCGGCCATCAGGTTGGTCGAGACCTCAGGCAGCGGACTGCTCATTTTCAGCTCGGGCTTGCCGACGCTGGCATCGGCGCTGCGCCGGTCAGTCATCTGCGCGTAAATGTCGTCGACCATCTGCCGGAAAGTCGGATCCAGGCGGTTGCGTGGATGGGCGAACGGCACTTTGATTTCCGCCACCACCCGGCCCGGGTTGGACGACAACACCAGAATGCGGTCGCACATCAGCACCGCTTCTTCGATGTTGTGGGTGACGATCAGGATCGATTTGATCGGCAGTTGCTTGCCGCTCCACAGGTCCAGCAGATCCGTGCGCAGGGTTTCGGCGGTCAGTACGTCCAGTGCCGAAAAGGGTTCGTCCATCAGCAACAGGGTCGGGTTGACCACCAGCGCGCGCGCGAAGCCCACGCGCTGGCGCATGCCGCCGGACAACTCGCGCGGGTAGGCGTTTTCGAAACCGTCGAGGCCGATCAGGTCGATCGCCGCCAGCGCCCGTTTACGCGCAGCCTTGCGTTCGACCTGCAAGGCTTGCAGGCCGGCCTCGACGTTTTCCAGCACCGTCAGCCACGGGAACAGGGCGAAGGTCTGGAACACCATCGCCACACCTTCGGCCGGGCCGTGCAGCGGCTGACCGTTGTACAGGACATCGCCCGATGACGGTTCGATCAGGCCGGCAATGATCCGCAGCAAGGTGGATTTGCCGGAGCCGGAGCGGCCGAGCATGCCGACGATCTCGCCTTCGCGCAGGGTCAGATCGACCCCGCTGAGCACTTGCAGTTCTTCCTTGCCCTTGCCAAACACCCGGTTCACATCGCTGAGCGAATAGATTTCGGGGCTGGCGGCGGTTTGTTCGGTATAGGTATTCATCGCAGCGAGTCCCATCAGTTCAGGCGCAGTTTGTTTTCGGCCACGGCGTACATCGGTCGCCAGACCAGACGATTGAAGGCCACGACAAAGATCGCCATGACCACCACGCCGAGGGTGATTTTCGGAAAGTCTCCGGCGGCGGTGGTCTGGGCGATATAGGCCCCGAGACCGTGGGCAACGACTTTGTCCTGCCCCCAGGAGACGAATTCGGAGACGATGCTGGCGTTCCACGCACCGCCCGAGGCGGTAATGGCGCCGGTCACGTAGTACGGGAAAATGCCCGGCAGCATGACTTTGCGCCACCACAACCAGCCGCGAATGCGGAAGTTGGCGGCGGCCTCCTTGTAGTCATTGGGGAAGGCGCTGGCGCCGGCGATCACGTTGAACAGGATGTACCACTGCGTGCCGAGCACGATCAGCGGGCTGAGCCAGATGTCCGGGTTCAACTGGTAGCGCAGGATCACGATGACGAATACCGGGAACAGCAGGTTCGCCGGAAACGCCGCGAGGAACTGCGCCAGCGGCTGGATCTTTTCCGCCAGCGCCGGACGCAGGCCGATCATCACTCCCAGCGGCACCCAGATCAGCGAAGCAATGAGAATCAGACCGGCCACTCGCAGCAAGGTAAAGAACCCCAGCAGCAATACATGGCCGACCTCGGCGAGCGTCACTTCTGTGCCGACATACAGGACGATGTGATAAAGCGCATAAGCCGTCAGCAGCGCGATCAATGTGCCCCAGATCCAGTCGATCATTTTCGATCTGCTCGGGTTGTCCGCGCTGAGGGTGTGGCGCGCCGCGCGCGGCAGGTTCAAGCGCATGTTGCCCAGCCGGCTGATGGCGCGGCTGAACGGGCGCAGCAGGCGCTGGATCAAGCGGGTGCGCTGGATCAGGTTCAGTACCCAGGATTCGGGCGCGGCGGTCTGCGAGGCGGTGTTTTCCATGCGGAACTTGTCGGCCCAGGCCACCAGCGGGCGGAACAGGAACTGGTCGTAGATCAGGATCACCACGATCATCGTCAGGATCACGTAACCCACCGCGTGCAGGTCTTTCTGCGCGATGGCCATGGCCAGATACGAGCCAATACCCGGCAGGGTGATGGTCTGGTCCCCCACCGTGATTGCTTCCGACGCCACCACGAAGAACCAGCCGCCGGACATGCTCATCATCATGTTCCACACCAGTCCGGGCATGGCGAAAGGCACGTCGAGTTTCCAGAAACTCTGCCAGCCGGACAGTTGCAGGTTGGTCGACACCTCCACCAGATCCCGCGGCAGCATGCGCAGCGACTGATAGAAGCTGAAGGTCATGTTCCACGCCTGACTGGTGAAAATCGCAAAGATCGCGGCGAATTCCGCCCCGAGTACCCGGCCGGGAAACATCAGCAAAAAGAAGGTCACGGTGAACGAGATGTAGCCCAGCACCGGCACCGATTGCAGGATATCCAGCACCGGCACCAGCAGTTTTTCGGCGCGCCGGCTTTTCGCGGCCAGGGTGCCGTAAAGCAGGGTGAACACCAGTGCCGCGACCATCGCCGCGAGCATGCGCAGGGTGGTGCGCATGGCGTATTCCGGCAGGTTGCTCGGGTCGAGGGAAATCACCTCGCTCTGCAAGGTGGCGATCGGTGCCCAGGTTTCCCGGGCGGTGATCGAGAAAAACAGCAAGAAGCCGATCACCAGCGGCATGGCGATCAGGTCCCAGCGATTGGGCAGCAGGCGCCGGGTCGTGGCCGGGATGTAGTGACGGAACACTTTCTTCATACGCAGTGATTCCAGCGGTGTCCAAAGGGGGGCGCGGCAGTCTGAGCGTAGCTTCTGTCTGCACGACCCACCGAGAATGAGCGGATGCTCGTTCTTCAGGTTCAAGTGGGAGGTGAATGTTGCGGGCCCGCTGAATTCATCAGGCCAGGAGGGCTGGCGCATCCGGTTTGGGAACCGGATGCGCTGCTTGCGCGGATTGTATATTTCCAGATGTTACAAAGACGTAAAGACAGTGTCTGTTTTAAGTGAAGAAATTTTCATCCGGTAAATGCCCGTCCGCCTACGCGAAACGCAGGATTACCCGGCGATTGTTGCGGCTTTTCTTCTCGATTTTTTCGCAATACACCCGGCCGATTTCCCGGGTGTTGTGCACATGGGTGCCGCCACAGGGCTGGATGTCGACGCCGCTGACCTCGACCATGCGCAACTCACCCTGAATGACGGGCGGCTTGACCGTCTTGCTGCCGCTTTTCTCCAGCAGCGTGGGGTATTCCGAGGCCGGCATCGACAGCACATTGACCGTGCACGCCTGTTCGATCAGCGCGTTGAGGTCGCGGGTGATGCTGTCCTTGTCGAGGGTCATTTCCGGCAGATCGAAATCCAGTCGGCCCTTGTCGGCGCTGATGCTGCACCCGGTGACCGGCGCATTGATCAGCGCACCGAGCAGATGCAGGCAGGTATGCATCTTCATGTGCTGATAGCGCCGCTCCCAATCGAGGCTGGCGTTGACCAATGCGCCGGTACACAGCTGCGGCGGGCACTCCTGCACCTGATGCCAGATGATCGACGGCAGCAGGGGATCGCGCACCGTTCCGGTGACGTCGATCCGCGTGCCATCCACCAGACTGAAATGCCCGGTGTCACCCGGTTGCCCGCCACCGGTTGGGTAGAAAAGGGTGTGTTCCAGCACGACGGCCTGATCGACCACTGCGATGACTCGGGCACCAAAGGCGCGCCGGTAGGGTTCGCTGTTAAACAGGCTGAGGGTTTCCATGGTGTGTACCGACATTTGAACCTCCGATGTTCAAAGTTGAGTGGTGTGTGAGCCCTTGTGCTCACCTCGGGTCGTGGGCTTTCAGCGTTTGAGCGGTAGCTTGGTGATCGCGAAACCGGCGAGCAGGATTGCCGAGTACAGCATCAGGTCCCGCGAGATCGGCGTGCCTTCGTACCAGGCGCCGATGAGCAGGGCGAATACCGGGAAGATGATGAACACGAACGACAGCAGCACCGGGCTCAGGCGTTTGAGCAGGATGAAATAGACGATAAAGCCGCCCACTGACGCCACCAGTCCGAGGTACAGCAGAGCGCCCCATGAGCGCGCGGTCACGTCCTTGAATACCGGTGCTTCCACGTTCAAGCCGACAATAAATAACATCAGCCCGGCGATGCCGATCGGCAGGGTGTTGTAGGTGATCACGCTGATCGCGCTGCCGTGCTTTTTGGTCACCACGTAACACAGCGCATGCAGGATCGCTGCGCACAGAATCGCCAGCACGCCGAGCCATTCCGCCTGATCCAGATGCAGGCCTTGGCTGCGAATGATCATGAACAGACTGGCGAAACCGATGGCGATACCGAGCATCTGTGTGGGGAGGATTTTCTCGCGCAGAAACAGCGCGGAAAAAATCAGGATAAATACCGGCATGCAACTGAACAGCAGTGCTGTCAGACCGGACGAAACGTGCATCTCGCCGTAGTTGAGCAGGTAGTACGGCACGCTGAAGTACGACAGCGTGACGAACACGAAAAACCAGCGGCTCTGCCGTGGGAACAGCAGCGGCTCCTTGCGCAACACGGCGAAGCTCAGGAACAGCGGAAAGGCGATCAGAAAGCGCAGACCGGCGGCGGTCAGTGGCGGCACGCTTTCCACGGCAATCTTGATCCCCAGCCACGTAGTGCCCCAGCTCAGGCAGACGATCAGAAACAAGGTGCTGGTGAGCAATCCGGCGAGCCAGGGTTTGCTGATGTTCAGCGGTGCGCTGATGGCAGTCGACATGCTTGGTGCTCCGCAGCAAAGGAATTGACCCGGTTGTTGAAAAGGGCTATCCCTGATTGAACCTGTTTTCAGCACGCTATTCGGGGCGACAATGACTGTCAAAGTAAGTATTGCCATGGTGTCAATCCTCCGCGACGGCCTCGCCAACGGGGTCGGCGTGAAGTACAAGCGCCTGGCAGATGCGGTGCAGCAGGCTATCGCCGAAGGCGTGATTGCGGCGGGAGCGAAATTGCCGCCGCACCGGCTGTTGGCCGATAGCCTGGGCGTGACCATCGGCACCATCAGTCGCGCCTATGGCGAACTGGAGCGGGTCGGTCTGGTGGTGGCCCGGGTCGGCGATGGCACTTATGTGCGTGAGCGCGGGATGGAGCGGCCGCAGGACAAGGGCTTTCGCAATGTCAGCGATGAGCCGCGCGCCTGTTTCGACATGAGCCGCAATCAGCCGATCCCCGGGCAGGAAGCGGCATTCATGAGCCAGACCCTGCACAGCCTCGCCAGTGATCCGCGCGGCTTGCAGCAGTTGACCGGTTACACCGTCGAAAGCGGTTTGCTGCGGCATCGGCAGGCAGGGGCGCGTTGGTTGAGTCATGGCGCGTTTCAGCCGCACGCCGATCAGGTGTTGTGCGTCAATGGCGGCCAGCATGGCTTGCTGTGCGCCTTGATGGGCCTGCTCAAGGCCGGCGATACGCTGGTTACCGAGCATCTGACCTATCCAGGCCTGATCAGCGTCGCGCGCCAGTTGGGGATCAAACTTATCGGCGTCGCGATGGATGACGAAGGGCTGCTGCCGGCAGCGCTGGACGACATCTGTCGGCAGCATCGCGTCTCGGCGCTGTACTGCACGCCGACGATTCAGAACCCGACGGCGGCAGTCATGTCGGTGCCACGGCGCGAGGCGATTGCCGACATCTGTCGCCAACACAATCTGCTGATTTTCGAAGACGACGCACATGCGGTGCTGGCCCGCCAGCGACCGTTGCCGCTGAGCCATTTCGCCGCCGAGCGTGCGGTGTTGATCGGCAGTCTGAGCAAGGCCGTTTCAGCCGGTCTGCGGGTCGGTTATCTGCATGCACCGCAAGCGCTGATCGGACGCCTGAGTGCGGCCATTCGTGGCACCTGCTGGATGGCCAATCCGCTGGCGATGGAGTTGGCGAGCCGCTGGATCGACAACGGCATGGCCGAGCGTTTGCTGGATGAGCAGATCAGCGAAATCGGCCGACGCAAGGCGCTGGTCGCGCCGGTGTTGGCGGGGCTCAATTACAAGGCGGATGCGCATAGCCCGCACTTCTGGATCGAGGTGCCGGAGCTGTGGCGTGCGTCGCAGATTGCGGCGGAGCTGAAGGAAAACAACTATCTGGTGGCCACCGCCGAGGCCTTTGCGGTGGGGCATGCGGCGGTGCCGCAGTTCATTCGAGCGAGTGTGTGCAATGCGGTGGGGGATGATCGGTTGTTGCTGTCCGGGTTCGAGGCTCTGGCGCGGGCATTAACGGAAACCGTGTAATCGTTCTTCGCGAGCAAGCCCGCTCCCACAGGCGATCGCATTCCAACTGGAGGAACTCGATCAACCTGTGGGAGCGGGCTTGCTCGCGAAGGCGTCAGAACAGACGCCAAAAATCTATTTGAACCGCCGCTCCACGCCTTTCTCCACGAGAATCTTCGCCGAAATCTCTTCCACCGAAAAATGCGTGGAGTTGATGTGCGGGATGTTCTCGCGGCGGAACAGGTTTTCCACTTCACGCACTTCGAATTCGCACTGGGCGTAGCTCGAATAACGGCTGTTGGGCTTGCGCTCGTTGCGGATCGCGGTGAGGCGATCCGGGTCGATGGTCAGGCCGAACAGCTTGTGCTGATGGGCGCGCAGGGCGGTCGGCAGGGTCAGGCGCTCCATGTCGTCTTCGGTCAGCGGGTAGTTGGCCGCGCGAATGCCGAATTGCATCGCCATGTACAGGCACGTCGGCGTCTTACCACAACGCGACACGCCCACTAGTATCAGATCGGCCTTGTCGTAATAGTGGGTGCGCGCGCCGTCGTCATTGTCGAGAGCGAAGTTCACCGCCTCGATCCGCTCCATGTAATTGGAGTTGTGCCCGATCGAATGCGACTTGCCGACGGTATAGGAAGAATGCTCGGTCAGTTCCTGCTCCAGAGGGGCGAGGAAGGTCGAGAAAATGTCGATCATGAAACCATTGGAGGTCGCGAGAATCTCACGGATGTCCTGATTGACGATGGTGTCGAAGATGATCGGGCGCATGCCGTCGGTTTCAGCGGCTTTGTTGATTTGTTGTACCATGGCCCGCGCTTTGTCCGCGTTGTCGATATACGGCCGCGTGACTTTGCTGAAGGTAATGTTTTCGAACTGCGCCAGAAGGCTTTGACCCAGGGTTTCGGCAGTGATGCCGGTGCCATCGGAGATAAAGAAAGCAGATCGTTTCATTTGCACCTTGGGCCTTAAGCTAGTCATCAATCTTGGATATGATAGGCGCGATTGCCGGCCGCCAATGGCCCGCATTCTCACTTATTTTCCAGGTCCAGGCCATACAGCCGGCCAACGCTCCCCCGAGCTGCCGGTTTCTGAGCTTTTCCAACACAGTTAGTGGAGAGATCACCTTGGTAGAGTACGTAGTTTCCCTCGATAAGCTCGGCAAACACGATGTTGAGCATGTGGGGGGCAAGAACGCATCCCTGGGCGAGATGATCAGCAACCTGGCGGGTGCCGGTGTGTCGGTCCCCGGCGGCTTTGCCACCACCGCGCAGGCCTATCGCGACTTTCTCGAACTGAGCGGCCTCAACGATCAGATCCACAAGGCTCTCGACGCCCTGGACGTCGATGACGTCAATGCACTGGCCAAGACCGGAGCGCAGATCCGTCAATGGATCATGGACGCCGAATTCCCTGAAAAACTCAATGCCGAGATCCGCACCGCGTTCGCCGCGTTGTCGGCCGGTAACCCCGATGTGGCCGTGGCCGTGCGTTCTTCCGCCACCGCCGAAGACTTGCCGGACGCCTCGTTCGCCGGTCAGCAGGAAACCTTCCTGAACATCCGTGGCGTGGAAAACGTTATCCGCGCCGCCAAAGAGGTGTTCGCTTCGCTGTTCAACGACCGGGCGATTTCCTACCGCGTGCACCAGGGCTTCGACCACAAACTGGTCGCCCTGTCGGCCGGCGTGCAGCGCATGGTGCGTTCGGAAACCGGCACCGCCGGCGTGATGTTCACCCTCGATACCGAATCCGGTTTCCGTGACGTGGTGTTCATCACCGGCGCCTACGGCTTGGGCGAAACCGTTGTTCAAGGCGCGGTCAACCCTGACGAATTCTATGTGCACAAGGGCACGCTGGAAGCCGGTCGTCCGGCGATCCTGCGTCGCAACCTCGGCAGCAAGGCGATCAAGATGATCTACGGCGACGAGGCCAAGGCCGGTCGTTCGGTGAAGACCGTCGATGTCGACAAGGCTGAGCGTGCGCGTTTCTGCCTGACCGACGCCGAAGTCAGCGAGCTGGCCAAGCAGGCGATGATCATCGAGAAGCACTACGGCTGCCCGATGGACATCGAGTGGGCCAAGGACGGTGACGACGGAAAGCTGTACATAGTGCAGGCCCGTCCGGAAACCGTGAAGAGCCGCACCCAGGCCAACGTCATGGAACGTTACCTGCTGAAAGAAACCGGCACCGTGCTGGTGGAAGGTCGTGCCATCGGCCAGCGCATCGGCGCCGGTAAGGTGCGGATCATCAAGGACGTCTCGGAAATGGACAAAGTCCAGGCCGGCGACGTGCTGGTTTCCGACATGACCGACCCGGACTGGGAGCCGGTGATGAAGCGCGCCAGCGCCATCGTCACCAACCGTGGCGGGCGTACCTGTCACGCGGCGATCATCGCCCGTGAGCTGGGGATTCCGGCGGTTGTGGGTTGCGGCAACGCCACCCAACTGCTGAAGGATGGCCAGGGCGTGACCGTGTCCTGCGCCGAAGGTGACACCGGTTACATCTTCGAAGGCGAGCTGGGCTTCGACGTCAAGAAGAACTCCGTGGACGCCATGCCGGAGCTGCCGTTCAAGATCATGATGAACGTCGGCAACCCGGACCGCGCCTTCGACTTCGCGCAACTGCCGAACGCCGGTGTCGGCCTGGCCCGTCTGGAATTCATCATCAACCGCATGATCGGCGTGCACCCGAAAGCACTGCTGAACTACGACGGCCTGCCGCAGGAAATCAAGGACAGCGTCGACAAGCGCATCGCCGGCTACGACGATCCGGTTGGCTTCTACGTCGAAAAACTGGTTGAGGGCATCAGCACCCTCGCTGCCGCGTTCTGGCCGAAGAAGGTCATCGTGCGTCTGTCGGACTTCAAGTCCAACGAATACGCCAACCTGATCGGCGGCAAGCTCTACGAGCCGGAAGAAGAAAACCCGATGCTGGGCTTCCGTGGCGCTTCGCGTTACATCAGCGAAGCGTTCCGCGATTGCTTCGAACTCGAGTGTCGCGCACTGAAACGCGTGCGCAACGAGATGGGCCTGACCAACGTCGAAATCATGGTGCCGTTCGTCCGCACCCTCGGCGAAGCCAGCCAGGTGGTCGATCTGCTCGCCGAAAACGGCCTGGCCCGTGGCGACAACGGCCTGCGCGTGATCATGATGTGCGAACTGCCATCCAACGCGATTCTCGCTGAAGAATTCCTCGAATTCTTCGACGGTTTCTCGATCGGTTCCAACGACCTGACTCAGCTGACCCTGGGCCTGGACCGTGACTCCGGGATCATCGCGCACCTGTTCGACGAGCGTAATCCGGCGGTCAAGAAGCTGTTGGCCAACGCGATTGCCGCGTGCAACAAGGCCGGCAAGTACATCGGCATCTGCGGCCAGGGCCCTTCGGACCACCCGGATCTGGCCAAGTGGCTGATGGAGCAGGGCATCGAAAGCGTGTCGCTGAACCCGGACTCCGTACTGGAAACCTGGTTCTTCCTCGCGGAAGGTCAGGCCCAGGCTTGAACCATATGTGAACGGCCCGTTCCCCTTGTGGGAGCGAGCTTGCTCGCGAAGACGGAATAAGATCCGCCACAAATGTTGGCTGATACACCGCTTTCGCGAGCAAGCCCGCTCCTACAAAGGTCGGGGGCTTTGAGATTTGAGTAGGGCGGGCTCCTGTAGATGCCGCCCTTTTTTGTGCAAGAGCATTATGCAAAGCAGCAGCAACCTGTTTCCTGTCGCCCTGATCAGCGCCGAACGTCGCGGTGATCTGAGCGAAGATGTGTATCGATTGAAACCCGGCAACAGTCCCGACTGGTCCGTGGAAATCGCCGTGACCCGTCTGGGCATGGCCGATGACACCACGCCGCGCGGCGTGCCGGTGATTTTGCTGCACGGCAGTTTTTCCAATCGACGCTTCTGGTTTTCCCCCAAGGGCCTTGGGCTGGGCGCGTACCTGACGCGTCTGGGTTTTGATGTATGGATTCCGGAGATGCGCGGCCATGGACTGTCGCAGCGCAACCAGGACTACCGCCGCAACCGCGTGGCTGACTACGCCCGGTACGATCTGCCGGCGATTGCCGCGTTCGTGCGCGAGCAGAGCGGGCAGGTGCCACACTGGATCGGCCATTCGCTCGGCGGTATTACCCTGGCGGCGGCGCTGGGTGGCGAATACCTTGGCGAGCCAGCCGTGGCTTCCGCGGCGTTTTTCGGCACGCAGGTCAGTCGCACGTACTGGCCGCTGAAGATTCCACCGGTGGAGTGGAGCGGGCGCTTCATTCTCAAGCGTTTCGCGCAATTGTCCGGCTCACGCCTCAAGCGCGGCCCGGAGGACGAGCCGATCGGCCTGGCGCTGGAAAGCATGCGCTGGTACGGCTTGTTTGGGCGTTTTGGCGACAAGGACAAGGATTGGTGGGCCGGCCTGGCCGAGGTGCAGGTGCCGGTGCTGGCCGTGACGGCAGCGGGCGATCATCAGGATCCGGCGTGGGCCTGTCGCAAGCTGTTCGAGCAGATCGGCTCCGAGCACAAGCAATTCGTCAATCTGGGGCGTGAGCAAGGCTTCAGTGACAATTTCGGTCACGTCGAGATGCTGGTGAGCAAGGCTGCACAGGCCGAAGTCTGGCCGCTGGTGGCGCGCTGGCTGCAGGACCAGCAGGCGCCATTGCTCGGCGACAAGCCGGATCTGGCGGCCGCGGGTTGAGGACAAGGCTCTGAAAAGAGCATTTCGCTCAGGTCGGCTTGCGGCTAAGATATGACGCATTGTGCGGTTCTGGTCATAAATGGTGGCTGTTTAGCTATTACGTTTCAGCGTATGTTCAGGTTCATTCAGCGAACATTGCATGAATCAGGGTAAACAGCGACTGCCGGAGCTCGTCTCAAAAGAATGCGGCATCCTAGATCGTCTTCCTTTAACAGGAGTTTCTCGATGAACCATTACCTCACGCCTGACCTGTGTGACGCCTATCCGGAGCTGGTGCAGGTGCTGGAACCGATGTTCAGCAATTTCGGCGGCCGTGATTCTTTCGGCGGCGAAATCGTGACCATCAAATGTTTCGAAGATAACTCGCTGGTCAAAGAGCAAGCCGAACTCAAGGGTGACGGCAAGGTGCTGGTGGTCGATGGCGGCGGTTCGCTGCGTCGCGCGCTGTTGGGCGACATGATCGCCGAGAAAGCCGCGAAAAACGGTTGGGAAGGGCTGGTGATCTACGGTTGCATTCGTGACGTTGACGTCATCGCCCAGACCGATCTCGGTGTCCAGGCCCTGGCCAGCCATCCGATGAAGACCGAAAAACGCGGTATCGGCGACCTTAACGTACCGGTGACTTTCGCTGGCGTGACGTTCCACCCGGGCCAGTACATTTATGCGGACAACAACGGCGTGATCATCTCGCCGAGCCCGCTGAAGATGCCTGAATAAATAGCGGCAGAACAAAGGGATGCGGATGTTCGAGGAAGAAAACGCGCAGTGGGGGCTGGTGCATGCCCTGGTGCTGGACGGTAAAGGCGGTGCGCGTTCGATAGCCAGGACCGAGCTCGACGATCTGCAGCTACAGGCCCATGAGAGTCTGTGGCTGCATTGGGATCGCAGCCATCCGCAAACCCAGACCTGGCTGCGAAAATCCAGCGGCCTGAATGAATTCGCCTGCGACCTGCTGCTGGAAGAGAACACTCGGCCGCGCCTGTTGCCATTGCCGGATGCCGAACTGCTGCTGTTTCTGCGCGGGGTCAATCTGAATCCAGGTGCCGAGCCGGAAGACATGGTCTCGGTGCGGATTTTCGCCTCGGCGCAACGGGTCATCTCCCTGCGTCTGCGCCCGCTGCGCGCCACCGATGAGTTGCTGGCGCTGTTGAGCGAGGGCAAAGGCCCGAAAACGTCCTCCGAACTGATCCTGTATCTGGCGCAATTTCTCACCCACAAGGTGCAGGATCTGGTCACGTGCCTGTCGGAACTGGTCGATGAAGAGGAAGAACGGCTGGATGCCGACGAACGGTATACCCCCGAGCATGGCTCGATTTTGCACATCCGCCGCCGGGCTGCCGGACTGAAGCGTTTCCTCGCGCCGCAGCGGGATATTTTCGGACAGCTGACGCGGATAAAACTGCCGTGGTTTGTCGACGATGACGCCGACTACTGGAACGAATTGAACAACAGCCTGACCCGCTATCTCGAAGAGCTCGAATTGACCCGAGAGCGCATGGGGCTTGTGCTGGAGGCTGAAGACCGGCGTTTGAACGTGCGCATGAATCGCACGATGTATCGCTTCGGCATCATCACCTGTATTTTTTTGCCGATGAGTTTTCTCACCGGTCTGTTGGGCATAAACGTGGGCGGAATTCCGTTCTCGAGCAGCCCTTACGGCTTCCTGATCGCCTGTCTGACGGTGTTGGCGATGGCCTTTGGTCAATGGTGGTTATTCCGCCGTTTGCGCTGGGTATGAATATGCAATATGTGACCCGACCAAATTTGCCCGCGTCTTTCACAGACATCACGAGAGGTGCGTATGCACGATCCGTTTGAACAGTCTTTGCGCGACATGCTCAACGCCTCGCCGTCCAGCCGTGACGACGATGCATGCCTGGGTCGCGTGCTCAAAACCGCCAACCGCCAGGTTGGCGCCGGTGATCTGTTCAGCCTGCTGGGCCGCTGGCTGCCCGCGCTGATGATCGCCCTGAATAATGGATCGGCCCATGTTTCGCCGGTTTCCCGTCTTCGTAAAACTACCGCTCGCACTGCTGATAAGGCTGATTGAATATGGAACTTGATCTCTGGACTCAGAGCCTCGTCACTGCAATGACTGCGTTGTGGACCAAAGTCGCTAATTTCATTCCGAACCTGTTCGGCGCACTGGTGGTGCTGCTGTTGGGTTTCGTGGTGGCCAAGCTGCTCGATACCTTGCTCTCCAAATTGCTCGCCAAACTGGGCCTTGATCGCCTGATGGGCGGCACCGGACTGACCAAGTTGATGTCGCGCGCCGGGCTTCAGGTGCCGATCTCGACCTTGATCGGCAAGATCGTCTACTGGTTCGTTTTGCTGATTTTTCTGGTTTCCGCGGCAGAGTCCCTTGGACTTGAGCGAGTTTCAGCTACGCTGGACATGCTGGCGTTGTATTTGCCGAAAGTTTTCGGCGCCGCGCTGGTGTTGCTGGTGGGCGTATTGCTTGCGCAACTGGCCAACGGGCTGGTGCGCGGCGCGGCAGAAGGCGTAGGGCTGGACTACGCTTCAGGTTTGGGCCGAATTGCCCAGGGGCTGGTGATCATCATCAGCATCTCGGTCGCGATCAGTCAGCTTGAAGTCAAGACCGACCTGCTGAACCATGTGATTGTCATTGTATTGATTACCGTTGGTCTGGCGGTTGCGCTGGCGATGGGATTGGGAAGCCGGGAAATTGCCGGTCAGATTCTTGCGGGAATCTATGTGCGTGAGTTGTATCAGGTTGGGCAACAAGTGCGTGTTGGCGAGGTCGAAGGCCAGATCGAAGAGATCGGCACGGTTAAAACCACATTGCTGACCGATGACGGTGAGCTAGTCTCACTCTCCAATCGGATCCTGCTGGAACAGCATGTGAGTAGCCGCTAACCCGGCAAACCCTGCTAATGTATGCCGCCGCAAAATGCCCTGAGAGGGTAGCGGCGGACATTGACCTGACTGTCGGCACGACTTGTTTTGAATAAAGCCCAAACGCTATCCACGCGCTATGACCCCCGTGAGCTCTCTGATGAGGAGTTGGTCGCGCGCTCGCATACCGAGCTGTTTCACGTAACGCGCGCCTATGAAGAGCTGATGCGGCGTTACCAGCGAACATTATTTAACGTTTGTGCGAGATATCTTGGGAACGATCGCGACGCAGACGATGTCTGTCAGGAAGTGATGCTGAAGGTGCTGTACGGCCTGAAGAATTTCGAGGGGAAATCGAAGTTCAAAACCTGGCTGTACAGCATCACTTACAACGAATGCATCACGCAGTATCGGAAAGAACGGCGAAAGCGTCGCTTGATGGACGCCTTGAGTCTGGACCCCCTGGAAGAAGCGTCGGAAGAAAAGGCGCCGAAACCCGAGGAGAAGGGCGGACTCGATCGCTGGCTGGTGTATGTGAACCCGATTGACCGTGAAATTCTGGTGCTACGATTTGTCGCAGAGCTTGAATTTCAGGAAATCGCAGACATCATGCACATGGGTTTGAGTGCGACAAAAATGCGGTACAAACGTGCTCTAGATAAATTGCGTGAGAAATTTGCAGGCATTGCTGAAACTTAGTTCAGCGCAAATATCTCTTACGTGTAGGCAAGTTCTGATAGACTTGCCGCCGAGTTGTCCCCCGGTTTGCGGGACTGCTTCACAATCACCAGATGGGGATTTAACGGATGAAACTGAAAAACACCTTGGGCTTGGCCATTGGTTCTCTTATTGCCGCTACTTCGTTCGGCGCATTGGCACAAGGCCAAGGCGCAGTTGAAGGCGAGATCAACTACAAGAAGCAGTACAACGACAGCGTTGACCATGTCGAAGACGGCTTCAACCCAGGCGCCAAAATCGGTTACTTCCTGACCGACGACGTCTCGATCAACTTCGGCTGGGATCGTAACAACCACACCCGTTCGAACGACGGTACCGGTAGCCAGAAACTGCGCGGCGACAACTTCGGTCTGACCGCTCAGTACCACTTCAACAACGCTGGCGACGCTCTGCGTCCATACGTTGAAGGTGGCGTTAAGCACGGCACCCTGACCAACGTTGCAGACGACGGTCACACTGGTCGTGACCAGTCGACTTTCCTGACTGCTGGCGCTGGCGTTAAGTACTACTTCGCTGAAAACTTCTTCGCCCGTGCTGGCGTAGAAGCTGACTACAAACTGGACAACGGCCGTTGGGACTACGCTCCATCGGTTGGTCTGGGTGTGAACTTCGGCGGTGGCGGCAAGCCAGCTCCGGCTCCAGTTCCAGCTCCAGAGCCAGTTGCAGAAGCTCCAGTTGAAGCTCCAGTTGCTGAAGTTGTTCGTGTTGAGCTGGACGTCAAGTTCGACTTCGACAAGTCGGTCGTCAAGCCTAACAGCTACGCTGACATCAAGAACCTGGCTGACTTCATGAAGCAGTACCCAGCGACTCACACCACTGTTGAAGGTCACACTGACTCCGTCGGTCCTGACGCTTACAACCAGAAACTGTCTCAGCGTCGTGCAGACGCTGTTAAGAAAGTTCTGACTCAGCAGTACGGTGTTGAATCGTCCCGCGTTCAGTCGGTTGGCTACGGCAAAACCCGCCCAGTTGCTGACAACAGCACTGAAGCTGGCCGCGCTGTAAACCGTCGCGTAGAAGCGCAGGTTGAAGCTCAAGCTAAGTAATTAGCTCGCCGCTTTGAGAAAAGCCCGGCCTAGGCCGGGCTTTTCTTTGTCTGCGATTTGGTGTTGAAGCCATAAGCCCGGCTATAATCGCCACCTCTTTTCGCCGCCCGAGTCATCGCCGACCATGTACACCCTGGCCCGTCAGCTGTTGTTCAAACTTTCTCCGGAAACCTCCCACGATCTGTCGCTTGACCTGATCGGCGCGGGTGGGCGTTTGGGCCTCAACGGCTTGCTGTGCAAGAAGCCGGCGAACGTGCCGGTGACGGTCATGGGCCTGGACTTCCCGAACCCGGTGGGTCTGGCGGCCGGTCTGGACAAGAACGGCGCGGCCATCGACGGCTTCTCGCAGTTGGGTTTCGGTTTCGTCGAAATCGGCACCGTGACCCCGCGTCCGCAGCCGGGCAACCCGAAACCACGGATCTTCCGCCTGCCGGAAGCCGAGGCGATCATCAACCGCATGGGCTTCAACAACCTGGGTGTGGATAACCTGCTGGCGCGGGTCGCCGCGGCCAAATACACGGGCGTGCTGGGGATCAACATCGGCAAGAACTTCGACACCCCGGTCGAGCGTGCAGTGGATGACTACCTGATCTGCCTGGACAAGGTGTATGCCCACGCCAGCTATGTCACGGTCAACGTCAGCTCGCCGAACACCCCGGGCCTGCGCAGCCTGCAGTTCGGTGATTCGCTCAAGCAGCTGCTGGCGGATCTGGCCACGCGCCGCGCCGAACTGGCCCTGCGCCACGGCAAGCACGTACCGCTGGCGATCAAGATTGCCCCGGACATGACCGACGAAGAAACCGCGCAGGTTGCCCAGGCACTGATCGAAACCGGGATGGATGCGGTGATCGCCACCAACACCACCCTGAGCCGCGTTGGCGTCGAAGGCATGGAGCATGGTGACGAGGCGGGCGGTCTGTCCGGCGCTCCGGTGCGCGACAAGAGCACGCATACCGTGAAGGTGTTGGCGGCTGAGCTGGGTGGTCGTTTGCCGATCATCGCGGCGGGCGGGATCACTGAAGGCAAGCATGCGGCGGAGAAGATCACCGCGGGTGCGAGTCTGGTGCAGATTTACTCGGGCTTCATCTATAAAGGCCCGGCGCTGATTCGCGAATCGGTCGACGCCATCGCCGCCCTGCGCTGAGGATTGCTGAGGGCTTCTGTGGCGAGGGAGCTTGCTCCCGCTGGGTTGCGAAGCAGCCCCAGGTTTTTCAGGTCGCGAGGATTCAGCATTTGCGACTGCTGCGCAGCCGAGCGGGAGCAAGCTCCCTCGCCACAGGGGATTGCATTTTCAGGCATAAAAAAGGGCTCCTCGAAGGAGCCCCTGGGCCGCAGCCCGCCGTCCGGGAAGGACGTGCATGGTAAGTCGCTATAAATTCAGATTGTCGTATTGCAATAAGTGCCCTGTGTTAGCCGACGGCGTGAAGTTCGTTGAGTCTGTGGATCCCCGCAGTGCCGGTCATACCGTCCCAGTTGTCGCCGCGTCCTTCTCGCCAGCCGTTGATCCAGGCTTGGCGTACCGACGGTAGAGTAAATGGGCAAAGCTCGCGGGATTTGCCACCAACGCCATATTGATATCCGCGCAAAAATGCTCTTTCCAACGGATCACGCTTAAGTCTTCTCATAGGGTGTTTCCCTCACTTGTTGACTGTTTTTGTCGCGTTGACCTCAACCGAGGTCTGGCAGAAAAAACTCTGCCGTTGGGCGGCTCGCTGCCGGCGTGGCGAGCCAAGGTGTTGACGCCGTTGCGACGTCAACCTGTGTTCAGTTCTAACCAATGAGTCACATTGAGGGAATGATCGTTTTGTCATAAGGACGTAACGAAAATAGTGCTACAGCCATAAGTAACGAGTGGTTTCATGAACGAATTTTCACCAAACCCCGGTATGATCGGCCCCGCGCTGGATGATGGGGTTAATCCTTTAGTGAGAATGACCCACGTTTACGCTCGGTTACTAAGCGACGAAGGGTCGCTTTAAGACTTTTTGTTTCATCAACTTTTTATCTGTCCCGGCATCTAAGCTCTTTTAACCCGAGCAGCGGGGATGGAACGGCACACCTTCGTGCCACGCGGGCGCTCTTTTAGAAAAGCGCCTGATTGAAAACCGGATCGGCAATGCGTTGCCGATTCACTAGCCAAAGGCTCTGGAAATACCATGTCCGATCGTTTCGAACTCTTCCTCACTTGCCCTAAAGGCCTTGAAGGCCTGCTTATCGAGGAAGCCGTCGGGCTTGGCCTTGAAGAAGCTCGCGAGCACACCTCCGCCGTGCGTGGCATGGCCACCATGGAAACCGCTTATCGCCTGTGCCTGTGGTCGCGTCTGGCCAACCGGGTGCTGCTGGTGCTCAAGCGCTTCCCGATGAAAGACGCTGAAGACCTGTATCACGGCGTGCTCGACGTCGAGTGGCAGGATCACATGCTCTCCGACGGCACCCTGGCCGTTGAATTCAGCGGGCACGGTTCGGGTATCGACAACACCCACTTCGGCGCACTGAAAGTCAAAGACGCCATCGTCGACAAACTGCGTACCCCTCAGGGCGACCGCCCGAGCATCGACAAGCTCAATCCGGATCTGCGCATTCACCTGCGCCTGGATCGCGGCGAAGCGATCCTGTCCCTCGACCTTTCCGGCCACAGCCTGCATCAGCGCGGTTACCGCCTGCAGCAGGGCGCGGCGCCGCTGAAGGAAAACCTCGCGGCAGCGATCCTGATCCGTTCCGGCTGGCCGCGCATTGCGGCCGAAGGTGGCGCGCTGGCTGACCCGATGTGCGGTGTCGGTACGTTCCTCGTCGAAGCCGGGATGATCGCTGCCGACATGGCGCCGAATCTGCGCCGTGAGCAGTGGGGCTTCACCGCATGGCTCGGTCACGTCCCGGCGCTGTGGAAAAAACTCCATGAAGAAGCGGTTGAGCGCGCTGCTGTCGGTCTGGCCAAGCCGCCGCTGTGGATTCGTGGTTACGAAGCCGACCCGCGCCTGATTCAACCGGGCCGCAACAACGTCGAGCGCGCCGGTCTGAGCGAGTGGATCAAGATCTATCAGGGCGAAGTCGCGACCTTCGAGCCGCGTCCGGATCAGAACCAGAAAGGTCTGGTGATCTGCAACCCGCCGTACGGCGAGCGTCTGGGCGACGAAGCCAGCCTGCTTTACCTCTACCAGAACCTTGGCGAGCGTCTGCGTCAGGCCTGCCTGAACTGGGAAGCGGCGGTGTTCACTGGCGCGCCGGATCTGGGCAAGCGCATGGGCATTCGCAGCCACAAGCAGTATTCGTTCTGGAACGGCGCGCTGCCGTGCAAGCTGCTGCTGATCAAGGTGCTGCCGGATCAGTTCGTCACGGGCGAGCGGCGTACCCCGGAACAGCGTCAGGCCGAGCGTGAGCAAGCGGCTTACGATCAGACCCCGAACGAGCCGCAAGAGCGCAAGTTCAACAAGAACGGCAACCCGATCAAACCGACGCCCGCCCCGGCGCCAGTGATCGAGCAGCCGCGCCTGAGCGAAGGCGGGCAGATGTTTGCCAACCGCCTGCAAAAGAACCTCAAGGCGCTGAGCAAGTGGGTCAAGCGCGAAGGTATCGACTGCTATCGCGTCTATGATGCCGACATGCCGGAATATGCCATGGCCATCGACCTGTATCACGACTGGGTGCACGTGCAGGAATACGCGGCACCGAAGTCGATCGATCCGGAAAAGGCCTCGGCGCGCATGTTCGACGCGTTGGCGGCGATCCCGCAGGCGCTGAACGTCGACAAGAGCCGCGTGGTGGTCAAGCGCCGCGAGCGTCAGAGCGGTACCAAGCAGTACGAGCGTCAGGCGGCGCAGGGCAAGTTCAACGAGGTCAGCGAAGGCGGCGTCAAGCTGCTGGTGAACCTCACCGACTACCTCGACACCGGTCTGTTCCTCGATCACCGGCCGATCCGCATGCGCATTCAGAAAGAGGCTGCCGGCAAGCGCTTCCTCAATCTGTTCTGCTACACCGCGACCGCCAGTGTGCACGCGGCCAAGGGCGGTGCGCGCAGCACCACCAGCGTCGACCTGTCGAAGACTTATCTGGACTGGGCGCGACGCAACCTGTCGCTGAACGGTTTCTCCGACAAGAACCGTCTGGAGCAGGGCGACGTGATGGCGTGGCTGGAAAGCTGCCGTGAAGAGTACGACCTGATCTTCATCGACCCGCCGACCTTCTCCAACTCCAAGCGCATGGAAGGCATCTTCGACGTGCAGCGTGATCAGGTGCAGTTGATCGATCTGGCCATGGCGCGCCTGGCCCCGGGGGGCGTGCTGTACTTCTCCAACAACTTCCGCAAGTTCCAGTTGGAGGAGAACCTGGCCGAGCGTTACGCGGTCGAGGAAATCAGCGCGCAGACCATCGATCCGGATTTTGCCCGCAACACCAAGATTCACCACGCCTGGAAAATCACGGCTCGTTGACGCTTGATCTGGTTGGATCCACAGAGCCTTGATTTTAAAAGGCTCTTGGATCCGATCAGAGCTAGCCAAATTAATGGCTAATAGCTATAACTCAACTCATGGCCAATGGGGTTTTTCCCTGAAACAGTGGCGTCGTGAGTTGCCCCTATGTCGTTGCACCCCGTGCGCCCAAAGATACTGGGTTTTATCAGCGAAGAAGTCTCGGCCTGGCTGGTCGCGCTGCTGGTATTGCTCGCCGGCGGGATTCTCACGGGGCTGCTCGCCTGGGCCACCCTCACTCAGTTTCATCATCAACTGCATCAACGCTTTCAGCTGCTGGCCAATGAGCGTTACAGCCGCATCGAAGAACGTTTCCAGGATCAGGAGCAGCGCCTCGACGGCCTGCGCCGCTTCTTCGCCAACTCCGATTCGGTCTCACGCAGCGAATTCGATGGCTATGCCAAACCTCTTTTATTACGCACCCAGGCCTATTCCTATGCGCCGCGGGTCAGCCGTGCCCAGCGCCCGGCGGTTGAGCAAGCGGTGCGCAACGAAGGTTTCAGCACCTTTACCTTTCGTGAACTGACCGCTGACGACCAGCTCCAGGCAGCCGGTGATCGCCCCGAATATGTGCCGGTGATCTACACCCAGAGTCAGAGCCGCTTGCCTACGCCACTGGGTTACGACCTGCTGGCGCAACCCCTGCGCCGGGCGACACTGGAGCGCGCCGACCGTACCGGGGACATGGTGGTGTCCCAGCCGTTGCATCTGGTGGGCGTTGATCCGGCGTATGCCCGGGGCGTATTGCTGGTGGCGCCGGTCACTCGCGAAGGGGCACCGAAAAGTCCGCCGGAAGGCTATGTAATGGCGGTGATCAGCATGCAGCAGTTGCTGGCCGACGGGTTGCCCGAAGACAACCAGGATTTCCTCAGCGTACGCATTCTTGACCTGTCCACCGACGACCAGCATGAAGTGCTGTATGAGTCGGCCAACAAGGCGGGGGCCAGTGATCTGTCGGCCACGCAGTTGTTGCGCATGGCCGACCATGACTATCAGGTGGACATACAGCCCAGCGAAGCCTTTCTGCAGGCCAACCATTCGTCAATCAGCAGTCTGGTGGTGCTGGGCGCGCTGCTGAGTGTGTTGCTCAGCGCATTGCTCTATGTGTTGGTGAGCCAGCGTCAACGCGCGTTGCGCATGGTCGAACTGCGCACCCAGGAACTGCACGCCCGGGAGCAGGAATTGCGCGGCACCCACGGCCAGTTGCGCGGCGTGCTGAATGCCGCGACGCAGGTGGCGATCATTGCCACCGACCTGCGCGGGGTGATCAACACCTTCAACCCTGGCGCCGAACAGATGCTCGGCTACAGCAGCGCTGATGTGGTCGGCCATATGACGCTGGAAAACCTGCATCTGCCGCGAGAGCTGGCCGCGCGTTCGGCGGAGTTGAGTGCGCGTTACGGCAAGAGCATTCCGACCTGCCACGCGATGCTGGTCGAGGGCGGCGAGGTCGGCGGTCATGAGGCGCGCGAGTGGACGCTGGTGCGCAGCGACGGCAGCCATCTGCCGGTGAACATGCTTGCCACCCCGGTGCTCGATGAGCAAGGACTGTGGGTCGGTCATCTGGCGATCTGCATCGACATCACCGAGCGCAAGCGTGTGCACGAAGCACTGGCGGCGCGCGATGTACTGCTGAAAAAACTCAGCGCCCACGTGCCCGGCGGCATCTATCAATTCAAGATGGAATTCGACGGGCGCTTCAGCGTGATCTACGCCAGCGACGGCATCCGCGAGATCTACGAGCTGGAGCCAGACGTGCTGCTGCTCAATGCCGAGGCGATTTTCACCCGTATCCATCCGCAAGACATCACCCGCGTGCGCACCTCGATCCGCGCCTCGGCGGACAATCTCAGTCCATGGCGCGAGGAGTACCGCGTGCAGTTGCTCGAGCGCGGCCTGCGCTGGGTGCGCGGCGAGGCGACGCCGGAAGAACTGCCGGGCGGCGGCGTGCTATGGCACGGCTACATCTCCGACATTTCCGATCTGAAGCGGGTCGAAGAGGAGCTGCGGGCGCTGTCGGTCACCGACTCACTGACCGGCATTCACAACCGTCGCTACTTCCAGGAACGCCTGACCACTGAGATGGCCCGGGTCGAACGGGGCGGCGGCGAGCTGTCGGTGATCATGCTCGACATCGATCACTTCAAGCGCATCAACGACCAGTACGGCCATGCCGTGGGCGACCGGGTGCTGCAGGCGGTGTGCGAACGCATCGCTCATCGCTTGCGCCGAACCGATGTGTTCTGCCGCCTGGGCGGTGAAGAGTTCATGGTGTTGTGCCCGGACATCGACGGCGAGCACGCGTACATCCTCGCCATGGAGCTATGGCAAGGCCTGCGCAGTGCGCCGGTGGATGTGGTCGGGGTGGTGACGGCGAGTTTCGGCATCGCCAGCTGGCGCCCGGGGGAGGGCGCGGATGCGCTGCTGCTGCGGGCGGATTCGGGGGTGTATGCGGCGAAGCAGGGCGGGCGCGATCGGGTCGAGCAGATGAGCTGAGCCGTTACGCCAATCCCTGTGGAACCCTGTTTTGTGGCGAGGGAGCTTGCTCCCGCTGGGCAGCGAAGCTGCCCCAAAAATCTTGTGAGCGCTGCGCACTCAAGCGGGAGCAAGCTCCCTCGCCACAAAGGAACGGCTTTTACTTGGTGCTTACAGCGCCGAAGCCGTCTGCGGCAGGCGCGGCTGCTTGTACAGATCCAGCAGCACCTGATCCAGCACCGACGACGCGCCGAACGGGGCCTTGTCGTTGAGGATCGCCACCACCGCCCAGGTGTTGCCGTTGACGTCGCGGCTGAAGCCGGCGATTGCCCGTACGGTGTTCAGGGTACCGGTCTTGACGTGGGCTTCGCCGCGCATCGCGGTGGTCTTCAGGCGTTTGCGCATGGTGCCGTCCATGCCGGCAATCGGCAGCGAGCTGATGTACTCGGCGGCGTACGGGCTATGCCAGGCGGCTTGCAGCATGTTGGCCATCTCGCGGGCGCTGACGCGTTCGGCGCGCGACAGTCCGGAACCGTTCTCCATTACCAGGTGCGGCGCGGTGATGCCTTTCTTCGCCAGCCACTGGCGAACCACGCGTTGCGCAGCCTTGGCGTCATCACCGTCGGCTTCGTTGCGGTACTTCTGACCGAGGCTCAGGAACAGCTGCTGAGCCATGGTGTTGTTACTGTATTTGTTGATGTCGCGGATGATTTCCGCCAGATCCGGCGAGTAGGCGCGGGCCAGCAGCTTGGCGCTGCTCGGGGTCGCGGCGAGGCGATCCTTGCCCTGGATGCTGCCGCCCAGTTCTTTCCAGATCGCGCGCACGGCACCGGCGGTGTAGGTCGCGTGGTCGAGCAGCGACAGGTAGGTCTGCGAGCTGCAGCCCTCGCCCAATTGACCGGCGACGGTCACGGTCACGCTGCCGTCCGCCTGGGCCACCGGGTTGTAGCGCACGCCACCGGTGCACTGCTTGGAGTTGAGCGCCTTGACCGTGTTTTCGATGCGCACACTGGCAATCGGCGGCTCCACCGAGATCAGCACCCGGCCACTGTCATTACGTGCAACGAAGCGCAGGGCCTTGAGGTTGACCAGCAGCGAGTCCGGTTTGACCAGGAACGGTTTGTTCTCGTCGTTGCCGTCGTCGTTGAATTCGGGAAGTTGCGGCTGGATGAAAAAGCTGCGGTCGAGGATCAGGTCGCCGGTGACCTGGGTCACGCCGTTAGCGCGCAGGTCGCGCATCAGCAGCCAGAGTTTTTCCATGTTCAGCTTCGGATCGCCGCCGCCCTTGAGGTACAGGTTGCCATTGAGGATGCCGCCACTCAGATCGCCGTCGGTGTAGAACTCGGTTTTCCACTGATGGTTGGGGCCGAGCATTTCCAGCGAGGCGTAGGTGGTGACCAGTTTCATGGTCGAGGCCGGGTTGACCGAGACGTCGGCGTTGTACACGGTCGGATTGCCCGGGCCGTCGAGCGGAATCATCACCAGCGACAGCGCGGTTGGCTGCAGTTTGCTGGCCTTGAGGGCTTTTTCGACGTTGGGGGTGAGGGCGGTGTTGATGGTGGCAGCGGCAACCGGCAGGGCCAGGGGCAGAAGAAGGCCGGCGAGAAAGAGAGGACGCAACGATTTGATCATATGAAATAGAACCCTGCAGAAGAGGGGGAAAATAACGAAGGCATGAATGAAAAAGCCCTCAGTGGTCATGAAAGTGTCGGCATTATGCCCCAAGGTGTAACAGCTTGTGCCTTGCCCGAGGCGGCCATTTCGTTATTTTTTTTACAGGCGGTCGGCCACCGCGCCCAGAGAGTCGGGCAATTGACCGCTTAAGCTGGTAAAGTGCCGGCCGTTATTACTTAAGAGGATTGTTCCAATGGCGACTAACCGTTCCCAGCGTCTGCGCAAAAAACTGTGCGTTGATGAATTCCAAGAGCTGGGTTTCGAACTGAACCTGGACTTCAAAGAAGACTTGTCCGAAGAAGCCATTGACGCTTTCCTCGAAGCATTCATCAAAGAAGCCATGGAAGCCAACGGTCTGGGTTATGTTGGCGGCGATGACTTCGGTCTGGTTTGCCTGCAGAAGCGTGGCTCGGTCAACGAAGAGCAGCGCGCTGCCGTTGAAGCCTGGCTGAAAAACCGTAGCGAACTGACCGGCATGACCGTCAGCCCGCTGCTGGACGTCTGGTATCCGGAAAAGCCGATCAACGCGGCTAAGTGATACTGAAAAAAACGGCGACCTGAGGTCGCCGTTTTTTTATGCCTGGGTTTTGCGCCAGTTGAGGATCAGCAAGGTCAGTACCCCCGCGACAATCCCCCAGAACGCCGAACCAATGGAAAACAGCGTCAGCCCCGACGCCGTGACCATGAAGGTGATCAGCGCCGCCTCGCGTTCCTTGACCTCGGTCATGGCGATGCTCAGGCCATTGATGATCGAGCCGAACAGCGCCAGCGCGGCAATCGACAGCACCAGTTCCTTCGGCAGCGCGGCAAACAGCGCCGCCAATGTAGCGCCGAACACCCCGGCGATTCCGTAGAAAATCCCGCACCACACCGCAGCGGTGTAGCGCTTGTTGCGATCTTCATGGGCGTGCGGCCCGGTGCAGATCGCCGCGCTGATTGCCGCGAGGTTGATGCCGTGGGAACCGAACGGCGCCAGCAGCAGCGAGGCGATGCCGGTGGTGGTGATCAGCGGTGAGGCCGGCACGTTGTAGCCGTCGGCCCGCAGCACGGCGATGCCGGGCATGTTCTGCGAGGTCATCGCCACCACGAACAGCGGAATGCCGATGCTGATGGTCGCGGCCAGCGAGAAGTGCGGAGTGGTCCACACCGGCGTCGCCACTTCCAGATGGAAACCGCTGAAATCCAGCAGCCCCATGAAACCTGACAGCGCGGTGCCGATCAGCAGCGCCGCCAGTACCGCGTAACGCGGCGACAGGCGTTTGACCACCAAATAGGTGAAGAACATCCCCAACACCAACCCGGTGCGGTGCTGCGCGGCGACGAAGATTTCGCTGCCGATCTTGAACAGAATCCCCGCCAGCAGCGCCGCTGCCAGCGACGCCGGGATCTTTTTCACCAGGCGTTCGAAGCTGCCGGTCAGGCCGCAAATCGTCACCAGCACCGCGCAGGTGATGTAGGCGCCGATGGCCTCGCCATAGGTGACGCCGCCCAGGCTGGTGATCAACAAGGCTGCACCCGGTGTCGACCAGGCAATGGTGATCGGTGTGCGATAGCGCAACGACAGGCCAATCGAGCACACCGCCATGCCGATCGAGATCGCCCAGATCCACGAGGAAATCTGCGCGCTGCTCAAACCCGCCGCTTGCCCGGCCTGGAACATCAGCACCAGCGAACTGGTGTAGCCGGTCATCATCGCGATGAAACCGGCGACGATCGCCGAGGGCGAAGTGTCGGCGAGGGGGCGCAGGCGGGTGTAGGTGGCGTCGTTCATGACGGCGGTGTTCCTTATACAGATGGAGATGTCCGTAGCAACGCTGAACCCAGTGGGAGCGGGCTTGCTCGCGAAAGCGGTGGGTCATTCAAGGCAGATGTCGCCTGACACACCGCCTTCGCGAGCAAGCCCGCTCCCACAGGGGGATTTTTGTTCTGGCAGCGGATTCTGCGATCAAGCCTAAACTCAATCGTAACGGATCGTTGCAATACAGCCGTGGACACAAACAGCCATACAGTCGTGTTGCCACCATCCATTGTGTACAATCGCGCTGTTTTTTACGCGATACTTGCCAGCGACCTACTGTGCCGTATTACAGTCACGGTCTATTCGCCGCAGTTCTCCCGACTCGAGTGCCCATGAACGAACAGTTGCAACCCCTCAAGAAACAACCGCGAGCAGGCAAAGCCGGCCGCAGCGGAACCCAGGACGATATTGTCTACGCGCATATCTTCGAGGCCATCCTCGAACAGCGTCTGGCGCCCGGCACAAAATTGAGCGAAGAAGCGCTGGGGGAAATCTTCGGGGTCAGCCGCACCATCATTCGCCGCGCGCTGTCGCGTCTGGCTCATGAAGGCGTGGTGCTGTTGCGGCCGAACCGTGGCGCGGTCGTCGCCAGCCCGAGCGTTGAAGAAGCGCGTCAGGTGTTCATGGCCCGCCGTCTGGTGGAGCGCGCGATTACCGAACTGGCCGTGCAGCACGCCACCGCCGAGCAGATCGCCGAATTGCGCCAGATGGTCAACGACGAACGCGACAGTTTCTCCCGTGGCGATCGCGGCGCCGGTATTCGTCTGTCGGGCGAATTCCACCTGAAACTGGCCGAAGCGGCGAAAAACGCGCCACTGATCAGCTTCCAGCGCAGCCTGGTCTCGCAGACCTCGCTGATCATTGCCCAGTACGAAAGCGGCAATCGCTCGCATTGCTCCTATGACGAGCACACCCAGTTGATCGACGCCATCGAAGCGCGCAACGGTGAACTGGCGGTGGACCTGATGATGCATCACATGGATCACATCGACAGCAAGCTCAACCTCGATGAGGAAAGTGCGTCGGATGACCTGCATGCGGTGTTCTCGCATTTGTTGCAGACCAAGAAGCCTGGGCGCCCTGCGGCCAAGCTTTAAAAGATCGCAGCCTGCGGCAGCTCCTACAGGGGAGTGCGATCCAATGTAGGAGCTGCCGCAGGCTGCGATCTTTTGATCTTCCTGACAGGCAATAAAAATCCCCCAGGCTGAAAGGCGCCGGGGGATTTTTTATGCCTCGGGAAAACTCAGCGCTGATGCACCAAAGCCCCTGCCGCATAAGTCTGCTGCACCGTGCGGTCATCGCCCAGTGTCATCAGCACAAACAACGTTTCAGCAATGTTGTTGGCTTGTTTCAGGCGATAGCTGAGCAGTGGCGTGGCGTTGTAATCCAGCACCAGGAAGTCCGCATCAGAACCCGGCTGCAGGTTGCCGATCTTGTCTTCCAGGCGCAGTGCCCGCGCACCGCCCAGGGTCGCCAGGTACAGCGACTTGAACGGACTCAGCCGCGCACCCTGCAGCTGCATGACTTTGTAGGCTTCGTTCAGCGTTTGCAGCAGCGAGAAACTGGTGCCGCCACCGACATCAGTGCCGAGGCCGACGTTGAGCTTGTGCTTCTCGGCCATCGGCAGATTGAACAAACCACTGCCGAGGAAGAAGTTCGAGGTCGGGCAGAACGAGATTGCCGAGCCGGTTTCCGCCAGTCGCGCACATTCGTCGTCGCACAGGTGTACGCCGTGAGCGAACACCGAGCGTTCGCCGAGCAGTTGGTAGTGGTCGTAAACGTCGAGGTAACCCTTGCGCTCCGGGAACAGTTCCTTGACCCACTCGATTTCCTTGAGGTTTTCGCTGATGTGGGTCTGCATGTACAGATCCGGGTATTCGGTCAGCAGTTGGCCGGCGAGAGTCAGTTGCTCCGGGGTGCTGGTCGGGGCGAAGCGCGGGGTGACCGCGTAGTGCAGGCGACCCTTGCCGTGCCAGCGTTCGATCAGCGCCTTGCTCTCGACGTAGCTCGATTCGGCGGTGTCGGTCAGATAGTCCGGGGCGTTGCGGTCCATCATCACCTTGCCGGCGATCATCCGCAGATCAAGTTTCTCGGCGGCCTCGAAGAACGAGTTCACCGACTGCGGATGCACGCTGCCGAACACCAGCGCGGTGGTGGTGCCGTTGCGCAGCAGTTCCTTGATGAAAATGTCCGCGACTTCATCGGCGTGGGCCTTGTCACCGAACTGGCTTTCGCAGGGGAAGGTGTAGGTGTTGAGCCAGTCCAGCAGTTGCTCGCCGTAGGCGCCGACCATGCCGGTTTGCGGCAGGTGGATGTGGGTGTCGATGAAGCCCGGGGTGATCAGCGCGTCCTGATAATGGGTGATCTCGATGTCCGCCGGCAGGGTCGGCAGCAGTTCGCTGGCGTGGCCGAGGGCGCTGATCTTGCCGCCATCGACCACTAGCAGGCCGTCCTCGAAATATTCGTAGGAGGCTTCGATCCCGACTTCGGCGGGGTCGGCGATGCTGTGCAGGATGGCGGCGCGGTAGGCTTTGCGAGTCAGAGGCATGAGGGTTCTCTAATCAGTTTGAGGCTTTGAGTTTGGCGGCCTGACTGCGCCGGGAAACGGGCAGCAGTTTGGCAATCGGTTCGGCGCTGGCGGTGTGCTGGCCGAAATTGGCGTTATAGGTGGCGATGATTTCGCCGGCGATGGAGATGGCGATTTCCACAGGCAGTTTGCCTTTGACTTCGCCGATGCCCATCGGGCAGCGCATGCGTTGCACGACGCCGCTGTCGAAACCGCGATCACGCAGGCGATGTTCGAACTTGGCCCGTTTGGTCTTCGAGCCGATCAGGCCGAAGTAGGCGAAGTCGTTGCGCTTGAGGATCGCGGCGGTGAGTTCCAGGTCCAGCTGATGGTTGTGGGTCATGACGATGCAGTAGCTGCCGACGGGCAGGTCATCGATTTCATCCACAGGCTCTTCGGCGACGATTTTACGCACGCCGTGGGGGATCTGTTCGGGGAATTCCTCTTCCCGCGAGTCGATCCAGCGTACCCGGCACGGCAGGCTGGCGAGTAACGGCACCAACGCCCGGCCGACATGCCCGGCGCCGAATACGGCGATTTGCGCCTGCACCTGGCCCATCGGTTCGAACAGCAACACGGTGGCGCCGCCGCAGCACTGGCCAAGGCTGGCACCGAGGCTGAAGCGCTCCAGATGGGTGTCCTGCTTGCCGCTGGCGAGCATCTCGCGGGCGATTTGCATGGCTTTGTATTCCAGATGCCCGCCACCGATGGTGTCGAAGGTCTGTCTGGCGCTGACGACCATTTTCGAACCGGCGTTGCGCGGGGTCGAGCCGAGTTCTTCGATGATCGTCACCAGAACACAGGGTTCGCCCTGGTTCTGCAGGTCGGCGAGGGCGTCGATCCAGTTGTACATAGTTCACCCCTACAACATCGTTGTCTGTTCGGGCCTATTCGCGAGCAAGCTCGCTCCCACATTTTTGATCTCTGTCTTCCACAAAAATCTGTGCCCACTGAAGATCTACTGTGGGAGCGAGCTTGCTCGCGAAGGCCGCACCTCGGTCCTAGAGCGGAGCCAACTCAGCTTCAGCTTCGACCGCTTTCACAGTCTTGAGCTGGCGCATCTGCTCACACCCCCACAACACCCGCTCCGGAGTCGCCGGCGCGTCGATCTTTGGCTGATGCTTATAGTCACCGAGGCTCGCCACCGCATCCTTGATCGCGCACCACGCGGCAATCCCGAGCATGAACGGCGGCTCACCCACAGCCTTGGAATGGAACACCGTGTCTTCCGGGTTCTTGCGGTTCTCGACCAGCTTCACCCGCAGGTCCAGCGGCATGTCGGCCACGGCCGGGATCTTGTAGCTGGCCGGGCCGTTGGTCATCAGCTTGCCCTTGTTGTTCCAGACCAGTTCTTCCATGGTCAGCCAGCCCATGCCCTGGACGAAACCGCCCTCGACCTGACCGATGTCGATCGCCGGGTTCAGCGAGGCGCCGACGTCGTGGAGGATGTCGGTACGGAGCATCTTGTACTCGCCGGTCAGGGTGTCGACGATCACTTCGCAGCACGCCGCGCCGAAGGCGAAGTAGTAGAACGGCCGACCACGGGCCTGGCTGCGGTCGTAGTAGATTTTCGGGGTCTTGTAGAAGCCGGTGCTCGACAGCGAGACCTGATTGAAATACGCCAGTTGGATCAGCGCTTCGAAGGTCATGATGTGGTCACGCACGCGCACATGGCCGTTGTGGAATTCCACATCTTCTTCGCTGACCTTGTAGTGTCGCGCAGCGAACTCTACCAGACGCTGCTTGATGATCTCGGCGGCGTTCTGCGCAGCCTTGCCGTTGAGGTCGGCACCGCTGGAAGCCGCAGTCGGCGAGGTATTCGGGACTTTGTCGGTGTTGGTCGCGGTGATCTGCACCCGATCCATTTCCACCTGGAACACTTCGGCCACCACCTGTGCGACCTTGGTGTTCAGGCCCTGGCCCATTTCCGTGCCACCGTGGTTCAAGTGGATGCTGCCATCGGTGTAGACGTGGATCAGCGCGCCGGCCTGGTTGAGGAAGCTGGCGGTGAAGGAAATACCGAATTTCACCGGGGTCAGCGCCAAGCCCTTTTTCAGGATCGGGCTGTTGGCGTTGTAGCGGCGGATCGCTTCGCGGCGCTCGGCGTACTGGCTGCTTTCTTCCAGTTCGGCGGTCATCTCTTCGAGCATGTTGTGCTCGACGGTCTGGTAGTAGTGGGTGACGTTGCGCTCGGTCTTGCCGTAATAGTTGGCCTTGCGCACCGCCAGCGGATCGAGGTTGAGGTGACGGGCAATCGCGTCCATCACTTCTTCGATCGCAACCATGCCCTGCGGGCCGCCGAAACCACGGTAAGCGGTGTTCGACGCGGTGTTGGTCTTGCAGCGGTGACCGTTGATGGTCGCGTCACCGAGGTAGTACGAATTGTCCGAGTGAAACATGGCCCGGTCAACGATCGACGCCGACAGGTCCGGGGAGCAGCCGCAGTTGCCGGCCAGGTCCATGGCGATGCCGTGCAGGCGCCCGGAGCTGTCGAAACCGACGTCGTACTCGACATAGAACGGGTGGCGCTTGCCGGTCATCAGCATGTCTTCGACCCGTGGCAGACGCATCTTGGTCGGCTGGCCGGTGAGGTGCGCGATCACCGCACACAGGCACGCCGGGCTGGCGGCCTGGGTTTCCTTGCCGCCGAAACCACCGCCCATGCGGCGCATGTCGACGACGATCTTGTTCATCGACACGTCGAGCACTTCGGCCACCAGTTTCTGCACTTCGGTGGGGTTCTGCGTCGAGCAGTAGACGATCATGCCGCCGTCTTCGGTGGGCATTACCGAGGAGATCTGCGTTTCCAGATAAAAGTGTTCCTGACCGCCGATGTGCAGCGTGCCTTGAATGCGATGTTCGGCGGTGGCCAATGCCGAAGCCGAATCGCCACGTTGATGGGTGTGGCTGTCGAGCACGAAGTGGCGTTTGCGCAAGGCTTCGACCACGTCCAGCACCGGCTCGAGATCCTCGTACTCGATGATCGCCGCCATCGCCGCTTTGCGTGCGGTTTCCAGGTCTTTCGCGGCCACGGCCAGCACTGGCTGACCGACGAATTGCACGTCGTCGATGGCCAGCAGCGGATCGCCCGGCAGCAGCGGGCCGATGTCTTTCAGGCCCGGCACGTCTTCGTGGGTGATCGCAATGCGCACGCCTTCGAAGGCGTAGCAGGGCTTGGTGTCGATGCTGATGATTTTCGCGTGGGCGCGGTCCGACAGCCGTGCGTAAACGTGCAGCTGATTGGGGAATTCCAGACGATCATCGATGTACTGCGCTTCACCGGACACGTGCTTGGCGGCGCTGTCGTGCTTGACGCTGCGGCCGACACCGGTGGTCAGGTCCTTGGCAAACAGTTCCGCCAATTCGGCTTGGGTCTTCTCTACGGCGTGATGGTTAGACATAAGCGGTCACCCGAGTCTCGATGTGCGGTGTTTGCAGTTCGATGAAGTATTTGCGCAGCAGGTTTTGCGCACTGAGCAGGCGATATTCCTTGCTGGCGCGGAAGTCCGAGAGCGGCGTGAAGTCTTCGGCCAATGCGGCGCAGGCGCGTTCGACCACGGCGTTGTTGAACGGCTGGCCGAGCAGTACGGCTTCGCAATGGGCGGCGCGTTTCGGGATCGCGGCCATGCCGCCGAATGCCATGCGCGCGTCGGTGATCACGCCGTTTTCCACGCGCAGGTTGAACGCGGCGCAGACGGCGGAGATGTCATCGTCCAGACGCTTGGAGACTTTGTAGGCGCGGAAGCGCTGTTCGGCGCTGGCACGCGGGACGATGATCTTCTCGATGAATTCGCTTTCCTGACGGGCGGTGACCTTGTAGTCGATGAAGTAATCTTCCAGGTTCAGCGTGCGCCGGGTTTCACCTTTGCACAGCACCACCTGCGCGCCGAGGGCGATCAGCAGCGGTGGCGAGTCACCGATTGGCGAGGCGTTGCCGATGTTGCCGCCGAGGGTGCCCTGGTTGCGGATCTGCAGCGAAGCGAAACGGTGTAGCAATTCGCCGAAGTCCGGGTATTCAGCCGTCAGTGCTTCGTAGCAGTCGGAGAGGGCGGTGGCTGCGCCGATTTCGATACGGTCTTCGAAGGTTTCGATGCGCTTCATTTCGGCGACGTTGCCGACGTAGATCATCACCGGCAGGGTGCGGTGGAACTGGGTGACTTCCAGTGCCAGATCGGTACCGCCGGCCAGCAGTCGGGCTTGTGGGTAAGCGTCGTAGAGGTCGGCCAGATCGGCGACGGTCAGCGGCACCAGGCAGCGCTTGTCGCCACTGTTGAGCTCGCCGATATCGGTCGGGGCGATGGCTTTGAGACGGGCGATGGTCTCGGCTTCGCGGGCATCGAACTGGTCCGGCTGCTTGCCACAGCAGGATTGCTCGGCGGCGGCGAGGATCGGCCGGTAGCCGGTGCAGCGGCAGAGGTTGCCGGCCAGCGCTTCGTGCGCCTTGGCCTGATCCGGTGCATCGCTGTTCTTTTGCAGGGCAAACAGCGACATGACGAAACCGGGGGTGCAGAAGCCGCACTGCGAGCCGTGGCACTCGACCATGGCTTTCTGCACGCTGTGCAATTCGCCCTGGTGCTTGAGGTCTTCGACGCTGATCAGTTGTTTGCCGTGCAGCGACGAAACAAAGGTCAGGCACGAGTTGAGGCTGCGATAGCGAATGTGTTCGCGGCCGGCGTCATCCGTTTGCAACTCGCCGACCACCACGGTGCAGGCGCCACAGTCGCCGCTGGCGCAGCCTTCTTTGGTGCCGGATTTGCCCACGTGTTCGCGCAGGTAATTGAGCACGGTCAGATTCGGGTCCAGGGCGTGCTCGCTACGGAGTTCCTGGTTAAGTAAAAACTGGATCACGGAAGGCCTCGCAGACTCATTATTGTTGTTAACCGACTTCAACCGAATTTAGCAGGTCTGACTTTTCGGTCAATGGTTTTCTGACTTAAAGGTCAGGAAAAACGGTTTTGTCGATTAACGCGTGCTCTATTGAGTATTGACCCTGAGCGGATCCACTGCTTTTTTGCTTGAATCGTGCCAAAAAGCGCCGTGCGGGCACTCCGCCATGTACTTGCATTTGCGCTACACTGCGCCGCTTGTGCAGATCGAAGAGTTTGAAGGACAACCATGACGTTCAAGGCGCCGGACAGCCTCGCCGAGCAAATTGCTCACCACCTCGCCGAACGCATCATTCGCGGCGAAATGAAGCCGGGAGAGCGCATTCAGGAACAGAAGGTCACGCTGGCCCTCAATGTCAGCCGCGGATCGGTCCGCGAAGCCCTGCTGATCCTCGAACGCCGCCACCTGATCGCGATCCTGCCGCGACGTGGCGCCCATGTCACCGAACTCACCGCGCACAAAGTGCAGAGCCTGTGTACGCTGATGAGCGAGCTGTACATCCTGCTCGGCAATGCGGTCGCCAATGGCTGGCAGACCCAGGCCGACATGGCGCCGTTCGTGCAAATCCAGCAGCGCCTGGGCGCAAGCTACGAGCGTCAGGACATCCGCACCTTCGTCGACGACAGCTTCGCCGTGATGCGCGCTGCGTACCCGTTTGCTAATAACCCGTACCTGCAAGAGACCGTCGAGAACCTGCAGCCGGCCATGAGCCGTGCGTACTTCCTCGCCCTCGAACAGCGCAAGGCCGAAATGAGCGAGTTCCTCGAACTGTTCGAACGCCTGCTGGCCGCTGTGCTCGCCCGTGATTTGCCGCAGATCCGCATCGTGCTGACGGCTTACGCCCAGCGCAGCTGCGATCTGGTGGTTTCCGCCCTGACGGTTGCCTGAGCGTGCGGCTAAAGTGCATCAAACTGGCGGGGTTCAAGTCCTTCGTCGATCCGACCACGGTGAACTTCCCCAGTAACATGGCGGCGGTCGTCGGGCCGAACGGTTGCGGCAAGTCGAACATCATCGACGCCGTACGCTGGGTGATGGGCGAAAGTTCGGCGAAAAACCTGCGTGGCGAGTCGATGACCGACGTCATCTTCAACGGCTCGACCAGTCGCAAACCGGTGAGCCAGGCGAGCATCGAGCTGGTGTTCGACAACTCCGCCGGCACGCTGCTGGGCGAATACGCGGCTTACGCGGAGATTTCCATCCGTCGTAAGGTGACCCGCGACAGCCAGACGACTTATTACCTCAACGGCACCAAATGCCGTCGTCGCGACATTACCGATATCTTCCTCGGCACCGGTCTGGGCCCGCGCAGCTACTCGATCATCGAGCAAGGGATGATCTCCAAGCTGATCGAGTCCAAGCCTGAAGACTTGCGCAACTTCATCGAAGAAGCGGCGGGCATCTCCAAGTACAAGGAGCGCCGGCGCGAGACCGAAAACCGCATCCGCCGCACCCACGAAAACCTTGCGCGTCTGACCGACCTGCGCGAAGAGCTCGAACGCCAGCTCGAACGCTTGCACCGTCAGGCCGAATCCGCCAGGAAGTATCAGGAATACAAGAGCGAAGAGCGTCAGCTCAAGGCGCAACTGTCGGCCCTGCGCTGGCAGGATCTGAACGATCAGGTCGGCCAGCGCGAGTCGATCATCGGCACGCAGGAAGTCAGTTTCGAAGCGCTGGTCGCCGAGCAGCGCAATGCCGATGCCGCCATCGAGCGCCTGCGCGACGGGCACCATGAACTGTCCGAGCGCTTCAATCTGGTGCAGGGGCGCTTCTATTCGGTCGGCGGCGATATTGCCCGGGTCGAGCAAAGCATCCAGCACGGCCAGCAGCGCTTGCGTCAGTTGCAGGACGATCTGAAAGAAGCCGAGCGCGCGCGCCTTGAAACCGAATCGCACCTGGGTCACGACCGCACGTTGCTGCTGACCCTCGGCGAAGAGCTGGACATGCTCACCCCCGAGCAGGAAGTCACCAGCGCCGCCGCCGAAGAAGCTGCTGCTGCGTTGGAAGAAGCCGAGCTGACCATGCACGGCTGGCAGGAGCAGTGGGACACCTTCAACCTGACCGCCGCCGAACCACGGCGTCAGGCCGAAGTGCAGCAGTCGCGGATCCAGCAGTTGGAAACCAGCATGGAGCGTCTGGCCGATCGGCAAAAGCGTCTTGCTGAAGAGCGCGATTTGCTTTCCGCCGACCCGGAAGACGCGGCGATCATGGCGCTCAACGAGCAGCTCGCCGAATCCGAAGCGACCCTCGAAGATTTGCAGACCAGCGAAGAAGCGCAGGTCGAAAAGCTTGAACAGCTGCGTCAGGAACTGCAGCAGGCACTGACCGCGCAGCAACAGGCGCAGGGCGATTTGCAGCGTCTCAACGGGCGACTGGCCTCGCTGGAAGCCTTGCAGCAAGCCGCGCTCGATCCGGGCACCGGCACTGCCGAATGGCTGCGCGAACAGAATCTCGCCGAGCGCCCGCGTCTGGCCGAAGGGCTGAAGGTCGAGGCCGGTTGGGAGCTGGCGGTGGAAACCGTGCTCGGCGCCGATCTGCAAGCGGTGCTGGTGGATGATTTCAACGGCTTCGATCTGTCCGCGTTCACCCAAGGTGATCTGCGCCTGCTCAGTCCCGCCAGTGATGGTGTGCGAGTGGCGGGCAGTTTGCTGGACAAGGTCGAGGCGCAGATCGATCTGTCGCCGTGGCTCGGCCAGGTCAAACCGGTCGACAGCCTCGAGCAGGCGCTGGCTCTGCGCGGCCAGTTGAGTGCCGGGCAGAGCCTGATCAGCCGCGACGGATACTGGGTCGGCCGACACTTTCTGCGCGTGCGTCGCGCCAGTGAAGCCGAAAGCGGCATGCTCGCCCGTGGCCAGGAAATCGAGACGCTGCAGGCCGAGCGCGAAGAGCGCGAAGCCACGGTCGAAGCCATGGAAACCCGTTTGCAGACCCTGCGTGCGCAACAGCGGCAGCAGGAAAACGGCCGTGAGCATTTGCGCCGTTTGCTGCAGGACGAAGCGCGTTCCCAAGGTGAATTGAAAGCCCAGTTGTCCGCCGGTAAAGCCAAGGCCGAACAATTGATGCTGCGCCGCACGCGGCTTGACGAAGAGCTGATCGAACTCGGCGAGCAGCGCGAGCTGGAACACGAACAAGTCGGCGAAGCGCGCATGCAATTGCAGGAAGCGCTCGACGCCATGGCGCTGGACACCGAGCAGCGCGAGTTGCTGCTGGCTCAGCGCGACAGCCTGCGCGAACGCCTCGATCGCGTGCGTCAGGAAGCCCGGCAACACAAGGATCACGCCCACCAACTGGCGGTGCGCCTTGGCTCGTTGCGCGCGCAACATGATTCCACGCGGCAGGCGCTGGAGCGGCTGGAAATGCAGGCCGAGCGCCTGACCGAAAAGCGTGAGCAGTTGAGCCTGAATCTGGAGGAGGGCGAGGCACCGCTGGAAGAGCTGCGCCTGAAACTCGAAGAACTGCTCGACAAACGCATGACCGTCGACGAAGAACTGAAGACCGCGCAGATCGCGCTGGAAGACGCCGACCGCGAACTGCGCGAAGCGGAAAAGCGCCGGACCCAGGCCGAGCAGCAATCGCAAATGATCCGTGGCCAGCTCGAACAGCAACGCATGGAATGGCAAGCGCTGACCGTGCGGCGCAAGGCGCTGCAGGATCAATTGCTCGAAGACGGCTACGATCTCAATGGCGTGCTCGCGACGTTGACGCCCGAGGCCAGTGAACGCGCCGCCGAAGAAGAACTCGAACGGATCAATGCGCGGATTCAACGCCTGGGCGCGATCAACCTCGCGGCCATCGACGAATACACGCAACAGTCCGAACGTAAACGTTATCTGGATGCGCAGGACGCCGATCTGGTGGAAGCACTGGAGACCCTGGAAAACGTCATCCGCAAGATCGACAAGGAAACCCGTAATCGCTTCAAAGATACCTTTGATCAGATCAATGGCGGTTTACAGGCACTTTTCCCGAAAGTTTTCGGTGGCGGGCGCGCGTATTTGGAACTGACGGGCGAAGATCTACTCGATACAGGGGTAACGATCATGGCGCAGCCGCCAGGGAAGAAGAACAGCACCATCCATTTGCTCTCCGGCGGGGAAAAAGCCCTGACCGCGCTGGCACTGGTTTTTGCGATCTTCAAATTGAATCCGGCGCCGTTCTGCATGCTCGATGAAGTTGACGCGCCACTGGATGACGCTAACGTTGGACGCTACGCACGATTGGTTAAAGAGATGTCGCAGACCGTGCAGTTCATCTATATCACCCACAACAAGATCGCCATGGAAATGGCCGATCAACTGATGGGCGTGACGATGCACGAGCCGGGTTGTTCGCGACTGGTTGCAGTGGATGTCGAGGAGGCGATGGCGATGGTGGACGCCTGAGTCAGCGTGGTGTCGGAAGGGTATTTATGTTCTGTAGGACTTTTTTACCGACTTCGACTTGCTGGCCAATCGACATATTCGCGCAAGCCAATGTGACAGACGGTGTAAAGTTGTCTTTGGTCGTGCTAGTTTAATGTCAATTTTTCGTATACGTGGGCAAAACGCCTGTCAGAACATAGAGTTGGCGCCACGTTTTAAAGCGGTTTGCAAAATGTAAACCCCTTATTTTTCAGCATTTTTTATAGAGGCACGGGATTACATGGAAATCGGTCTGCGCGAGTGGCTGATCGTCATCGGCATCATTGTGATAGCCGGTATTCTTTTCGATGGCTGGCGCCGTATGCGCGGCGGCAAGGGAAAACTGAAATTCCGTCTTGACCGAAGTCTGTCCAACCTGCCGGACGAGGACACCAGCGCTGAGCTGTTGGGCCCGGCCCGCGTGCTGGATACGCATAAAGAACCGCAACTGGACGAACACGATCTGCCGTCGGTGAGCATGCCGGCCCGCGAAGCTCGCGAGCCTCGCGAATCCGGTTCGAAACGTGGCAAGCGCGGCAGCAACGGTCCGGCCCAGGGCGACCTGAACCTCGACCTGGACCTGGACGGCGGCCCGAGCTTCAGCAGCCGTGATGATGACTTCGTCGAAGACATCAAGCCGTCGCCAGCGGTGGCCGACAAGGATCAGCCGCAAGCCGAAGAAGTGCTGGTGATCAGCGTGATCTGCCGCGACGCCGCCGGCTTCAAAGGCCCGGCCCTGCTGCAGAATATTCTCGAAAGCGGTCTGCGTTTTGGCGAGATGGATATTTTCCACCGTCACGAAAGCATGGCCGGCAACGGTGAAGTGCTGTTCTCCATGGCCAATGCGGTCAAGCCGGGCATCTTCGATCTGGACGATATCGACCATTTCAGCACCCCGGCGGTGAGCTTCTTCCTCGGCCTGCCAGGCCCGCGTCATCCGAAGCAGGCTTTCGACGTGATGGTCGCGGCAGCGCGCAAGCTGTCCCAGGAACTGAACGGCGAGCTGAAAGATGACCAGCGCAGCGTACTGACCGCGCAGACCATCGAGCACTACCGTCAGCGCATCGTCGAATTCGAACGCCGCGCCCTGACCCAGAAGCGCTAAGGCCAAGATCAAAAGATCGCAGCCTTCGGCAGCTCCTACAGAGGAACGCGATCCCTGTAGGAGCTGTCGAGTGCAACGAGGCTGCGATCTTTGAATGATGAAACTGGAGCAGCCTCGGCTGCTCTTTTGCTTTATGAGAGAACACCCATGACCGCCGCCAAAAACCGCATCCTAGAGCTGCGCGCTGAACTCGATCAGCACAACTACCGGTACCACGTCCTCGACGAGCCAAGCATTCCGGACGCCGAGTACGATCGGTTGTTCCACGAGCTCAAGGCACTGGAAGCGGCCAATCCGGAACTGATCACCAGCGACTCGCCTACCCAACGCGTCGGCAGCGTGGCGTTGACCGCGTTCACCCAGGTGCGCCACGAAGTGCCGATGCTCAGCCTCGGCAACGCCTTCGAAGAAACCGACATGCGCGAGTTCGACCGCCGGGTGACCGAAGGTCTGGATCTGCCGGCCGGTGATCTGTTCGGTGGCGGCGCCGCGGTGGAATACAGTTGCGAGCCGAAACTCGATGGCCTGGCGGTCAGCCTGCTGTATCAGGACGGTGTACTGGTGCGTGGCGCCACCCGCGGCGATGGCACCACCGGTGAAGACATCAGCGTCAACGTGCGCACCGTGCGCAACATCCCGTTGAAGCTGCATGGCGAGGGCTGGCCGGCGACCCTGGAAGTGCGCGGTGAAGTGTTCATGTCCAAGGCCGGTTTCGAGCGCCTCAACGCCTCGCAACTGGAAGTCGGCGGCAAGACCTTCGCCAACCCGCGCAACGCCGCTGCCGGCAGCCTGCGTCAGCTGGATTCGAAGATCACCGCCAACCGCCCGCTGGAGTTCTGCTGCTACGGCATCGGTCAGGTCTCACACGATATTTCCGACACCCACATCGGCAACCTCAAGCAATTGCAGAAGTGGGGCATGCCGATCAGCCACGAGCTGAAACTGGCCAAAGGCATCGACGAGTGCCTGGATTACTACCGCGACATCGGCGAACGGCGTAACTCGCTGGCCTACGAAATCGACGGTGTGGTGTTCAAGGTCAACAGCATCGCCGATCAGCGTGAGCTGGGCTTCCGTGCCCGCGAACCGCGTTGGGCGATCGCGCACAAATTCCCGGCCATGGAAGAACTCACCGAACTGCTCGACGTGGAATTCCAGGTCGGCCGTACCGGCGCCGTCACTCCGGTGGCGCGGCTGAAACCGGTCAAGGTCGCGGGTGTCACCGTGGCCAACGCCACCCTGCACAACATGGACGAAGTGGCGCGCCTGGGCCTGATGATCGGCGATACGGTGATCATCCGCCGCGCCGGTGACGTGATCCCGCAGGTGGTGCAAGTGGTCACCGAACGCCGCCCCGAGAATGCACGTCCTGTAGCGATTCCGGAGAACTGCCCGGTCTGCGGCTCTCATGTCGAGCGCACGCAACTGGTCAAGCGCAGCAAGGGCAAGGAAACCATCAGCGAAGGTGCGGTGTACCGCTGCGTCGGCCGTCTGGCCTGTGGTGCGCAACTGAAGCAGGCGATCATTCACTTTGTCTCGCGCCGGGCGATGGACATCGAAGGCCTCGGCGACAAGAGCGTCGAGCAACTGGTCGACGAAGGCCTGGTCAGTTCGCCGGCCGATCTGTATGCGTTGAAGTTCGACGACATTGTCGATCTGGAAGGCTTCGCCGAAGTCTCCAGCAACAAGCTGCTGGCAGCCATCGAAGACAGCAAGCAACCGGGACTGGCGCGGTTCATTTATGCGCTGGGCATTCCCGATGTCGGTGAGGAAACGGCCAAGGTCTTGGCGCGCTCGCTGGGGTCGCTGGAGCGCGTGCAGCAGGCGTTGCCGCAAGTGCTGACCTACCTGCCGGACATCGGCCTGGAAGTGGCGCACGAGATTCACAGCTTCTTTGAAGATGCGCACAACCAGCAGGTGATCACCGAGTTGTTGGGGCATGGCCTGCAGATTCAGGATCAGGGTGAACTCGGCGCCGAATTTGCCGCCAGCACCACGCTTGGCGGCTTGCTCGACAAACTGCACATCCCTTCGGTCGGCCCGGGCGGTGCGCAGAAACTGGCGGACAAATTCGGTTCGCTGCAAGCGGTAATGAATGCTGATTGGCTGGACATGCGCCAGGCGTTGCCGGAGAAGCAGGCCAATTCTGTTCGCGAGTTTTTTGCTGTGCCTGAGCACCGGCAAATCGCCGAGTCTGCCGAAAAACAGCTGCGTGATTTCGGCATGCACTGGCTGAGCGAGAAGAAAGTCGTCGAAGGCCTGCCACTGTCCGGCGAGACCTGGGTGCTGACTGGCAAGGTCGAGTTGATGAGCCGCGATGTGGCCAAAGAACACCTGGAAAGCCTCGGCGCCAAAGTTGCCGGCTCGGTCTCGGCGAAAACTCATTGCGTGGTGGCGGGGCCGGGGGCTGGCTCGAAGCTGACCAAGGCCAATGAGCTGGGCGTGAAGGTGATGGATGAAGAGACGTTTATCGCGTTCCTCAAAACCCACGGTATTTCTGCCTGATACCTTTTAGGTCGGCAGTTTGTTTTTGTGGCGAGGGAGCTTGCTCCCGCTCGGCGACGAAGTCGGCGCAAAACCACCATCCTCGGTATTTCAGGATAAATGAGGTCGCGTGGTTTTGGGGCTGCTTCACAACCCCGGCGGGAGCAAGCTCCCTCGCCACATCGGCAGTGTCACTCAGTAGCTGCGCTGTATTCGGGAACATTGTTGTCTTCAGGATGATCTAGTCTTGGCAAGCCCCAGGGAGAGATCGCCATGTACCGCTTTTTCGAGCAGCTCAGTTCTCGCATCGTCGCGCCGTTCATGGGCGAGTCTTCACGCAACAGCAAAATCTGGCCGTGCCGCTGCGGCCAGTCGCTGTTCTTTCGCAACAGTCAGTGCCTGGCGTGCAGCGCCATGCTGGGCTATCAGCCTGAAGAAAGTCGCCTGACCTCGCTGCAGCCGGGGCCGCAGGACGGTCGCTGGACACTCGATGCCGATCCCGGCGCCGGACTGTTTCGCCGCTGCGCCAACCTCGACACGCCCGCCGCGTGCAACTGGCTGCTGCCGGATAACGGTCACGACAGCCTGTGCATCGCCTGCAGCCTCAATCGCACCATCCCCGATCTCTCGGTGCCGGAAAACCCCGAACGCTGGCGCAAGGTCGAAATCGCCAAGCGCCGACTGGTGGCGCAACTGATCACCCTCGGCCTGCCGGTCATCCCGAAAACCGTGGACGAAGCGACCGGTCTGGCCTTCGACTTCATCGGCATCGACCTCGAAGGCAACGCGCCGATGACCGGCCACGCCAACGGCCTGATCACCCTCGACATCAAAGAAGCCGACGACGCTCATCGCGAGCAGGTGCGGGCGGCGATGCATGAACCCTATCGCACGCTGCTCGGGCATTTCCGGCATGAGGTCGGGCATTACTACTGGGACCGCTTGATCGCCAACGGCCCGTGGCTCGAGTCGTTCCGCCAGCTGTTCGGCGACGAGCGCGCCAGTTACGCCGAAGCACTAGACCGTCACTATCAGCAAGGTGCCCCGCTGGACTGGCCGCAACACTACGTCAGCGCTTACGCGACCATGCACCCGTGGGAAGACTGGGCGGAAACCTGGGCGCATTACCTGCATATGATGGACGCGGTGGATACCGCGCTGGGTTTCGGCATGAGCGCGCGGGAAATGGACTTCGACTACCAGCCGTTCCCGTCCAGCACGCTGTACGACCCGGAGCACCCCGGAGGCGCGGCGTTCCTGTCGTTCGTCAACGCCTGGATCGAACTAGCGGGCATGCTCAACGAGCTGTCACGCAGCATGGGTCAGCCGGATTTCTACCCGTTCGTGCTACCGGCGGCGGCGATTGCCAAGTTGCACTTCATCCATCTGGTGATCCAGCAGGCGGGCGGCAAGGCGGATGAGGTGTTGCAGGCGCAATAGCAAGTGCTTGAAGCCCTTCATATTTTTTATCTGAAACCAACGGTTGTAACTTCGCTTCAGATAGGTACAATGGCGCGGCTCGCCGATAGGTGAGTGTCGTTATGGTGACCCCATCGGTCCCCCCGCAACGATTACCCGTGAACCTGGTCAGAGCCGGAAGGCAGCAGCCACAGCGGGAACATTGTGTGCCGGGGTGTGGCTGGTGGGGTTACCACCTTAACGAACAACCAACGCTTCAACAGAACTGCATGGGTTTCGCCCACTGCGGTTTTTTTATGCCTGCGATTCGAGCTGTCACGCCAGCCCCTGTGGGAGCGATCCTGCTCGCGAAGGCTGCCCCCCGATGCCTGTTCAGTCACCAAGGCTGAACAGTGGCATACTCCACCGTCTTGCTGCGCGCGTCGTTGACAAGTTCGCGCCCTGGCTACGAGGTTGTATGCACCCGGAACATCACGATTTATCCACCGCCGTGTACTTGCCTGTGACGGACGAGACCTGCGCGAGCCTGTTGCAGCCCGAGGGCGCGAAAATCCTCGGTGAGCTGACGGATGCGCAATTGGCCGCCGTGCTGGTGATTCAGAATCTGGCCCAGGCCGCCGAAAAGGATCTCACCGCCACGGCGGCGGAGAAGGTGCTGGCGCGGCTGATCGCCTGGGCGGTCGATGGCGGGGCAGGGCTGCTGTCCGAGGCGCAGCGGCTGTTCGATCCGCGCCAGTTGTACTTCGGCCTGAACGCCATCAGGGGATTGAACCTGCGTCTGCTGTTGGCCGAAGAGGTGTCGGCGCAGGATTACCTGCTGCCCGATGGCAAGTGGGACGACGAGTTCAAGACGCGCCACCACGCGGTCAACAATCCGTTCAGTCAGCAGATGATCAGCCCGGCGCACCGCGAGCGCTGGCTCAGCGCTGCGCAAGACAAACTGGTCAGAACCTTCCGCGCCAACCTCGATGAAGACCTGCACGTTCAAGGCTACGCCGGGATCGGCAAGAGCCACCTGGTCGGCGCGTTGACCGAGTGCCTGCGCCCAGAGAAAACCCTGCTGCTGGCACGCACCCCGGAAAAACTCGCGACCCTGTGCCAGCGCATGGGCGTAGGCAGTGAGCGCAAGCCCGGCATCACCTTTGAGGCGTTCGCGCGCGGGCTGATTTACGGGCGCAAGCCGCAGCCGGCAGGGGGCGCCGGCCGAGTCGCGAGCAAGCAGAGCCTGGCGCAGGAGCTGAACATCCTCGGCTTTCGCGAGCATGACGCGCAAAGGACCCTCAACGTCTGTCTGGAAACCCTTGAGCGCTATTGCCACTCCCGGGATTACAGCCTGTCGGCGCATCATCTGCCGTATTTCAAACTGTCCTTGTCCAGCCTTGAGTCCAAGGTGCTGCTGGAATATTCGAGCCGCGTGTGGACTTACCTCGAGGCCAACCCGGCGTGGGGCCGGCAGAGCGGCTTTGAAGCCTTGTTGCTGATCAAACGGGCGAGCCTTGCCGGCTGCGTGGTGCCGCCGCGCTATACCCACGTGCTGATCGACGAGAGCCAGGACATTCCCGCTTCACTGCTGCAGATTATCGAGCGCGGCCGGCAGGTGCTGATCACGCTGGGGGATGAGTATCAGCATGCCGAGCGCGATCTGGTGAAAAGAAAGCGTGAAGTGCGCCAGAGCGATATCACCTATTCGGTGCGCTCGGGGCGCAATGTCGAGCGTCTGGTCAATCCGCTGATTTCCCGGCACTCGGAAAAGAGCAAGGTGCCTTTCGAGGGCGCACGTGAGGCGGATGTCGGCATCGAGTTTTACCCACAGGGCTTTGTCCCGCCCGAAGGTTGTGTGGTGCTGACGGCATCCCCGTGGGACACCATGAAGTGGGCCATGCAACTGCACGATGCCAATTGCCTGTTCTGCTTCGCCGACATGCAGGCGCAGCGCGACCTCGAGCACTTCATGACCAGCGCCATCGAGTTGTTCAAGGTGGATTACTACAGTTCCACGCACAGCGAGAAGGGCCCGCATCGCTATTTCAGTGACTTGCCGAAGTGGCAACAGGTGCGCGATGCCAATCAGTTCGACGAGGCGTTTCTGTGGGTCGAGGCCGAGCTGGAGAAAGGTTTCAAGGTCGCTGACCTGACCCGGCTCAACCGGATGATCGGCGGCCGCGGCAAGAGCTGCCTGCTGATGCAGGCGCAGGAGGCGGGCGGCATGGAGTTCGACCGCGTTCTGCTGACGCCTGAGCTGCTGACCAACGTGCAGTTCAAGGACGCCTACGCGTTCGACCAGCGGATCTGCGCCGTGTACATCGCCATCTCCCGCGCCCGGCAGCAGCTTTACCTGCCGTACGATGTGGTCGAGTGGATCGAGTTTCACGACTACCAGAAATTCCGCGAGTCGCACGGTTACTGAATAATTCTCCGTCGGAAATGTGCTCCTGTGGGAGCGGGCTTGCTCGCGAAGGCGGTGTGCCAGTTAACGCATCAGGTGACTGACACACCGCCTTCGCGAGCAAGCCCGCTCCCACAATGGGTTATGGGATGGCTTCAGCGGACCCGGTATACAACCGGATAATGTCATCAATCTCCCCCGACATTTTCATCCGCAACAACGTGCGCAAGATCCGCTGCACCGGCACCTGCGGGTCATTCCTCACATAGCAGCCGACCTGCTGCTCCTGCAGCACCGCCACCCCGTGCAGTTGCTGCGCGGGTAGCAGGCGCTGGTTGAACCAGTCCAGCGTCCATTGATTGCTCACCGCATAGTGGTAGCGCCCGGCCAGGAGTTTTTCCAGCACTTGTTCCTGATTGCGCGCGTCGTCGCGTTGCAGGCGATCGGCGTCGAACAGCGGTTGCAGGGTCGGGTAGGTGTAGCCGAGCACGGTGCCGATCGATTGGCGTGCAAGGTTCGTCGGATCGACGCGTGGTGGTTGATCCTGGCGGCCGATCAGCAGATCGCGCTGGAACAGCAGCGGAATGCTCCAGATGTAATCGCCGGACTGATTCGGCAGCCACGATTGTGCGGCATAGCAGCGCACATCGACTTCACCGCGCTCCATGGCACTTTGTACTCGGGTGCGCGGCAGGACGTGGAATTCGGCGGGCACGCCGACCTGCGTCGCGAGGCTGAGCATGATGTCGTGGAGGATGCCCTGGGTCGGGCGGCCGTGGTCGATCTGCACCATCGGCATCGCCCAGCTGTCGGCCACGACAAAGCGCAGCGGCGGTTCGGACGCGCTCACGCTCAGACTGATCCCCAATAACGCTCCCAAGGCCCAACGCATAAATGCTCCGATGAGTCCCGATCCCGAGCCGATATTTCCCCGCCAACAGCAGCTTAGCCAGATTAGACGAGCACACCGGATGCAATTTTGCCCTTGCTCCGCTAGCATTAGCTGCTTCAGCTTCCTTCGTTGCGACGGTTTTCGATGAGTTATCAGGTTCTTGCACGTAAATGGCGTCCGCGCTCGTTCCGCGAAATGGTCGGCCAGACCCATGTGCTCAAGGCTCTGATCAATGCCTTGGACAGCCAGCGGCTGCACCACGCGTACCTGTTCACCGGTACCCGCGGGGTCGGTAAGACCACCATTGCGCGGATCATTGCCAAATGCCTGAACTGTGAAACAGGTATCACCTCCAGCCCCTGCGGCGAGTGTTCGGTGTGCCGCGAGATCGATGAAGGGCGTTTCGTCGACCTGATCGAGATCGACGCCGCGAGCCGGACCAAGGTCGAGGACACCCGCGAGCTGCTCGACAACGTGCAGTACGCGCCGAGCCGCGGGCGCTTCAAGGTCTACTTGATCGACGAAGTGCACATGCTCTCCAGCCATTCCTTCAATGCACTGTTGAAGACCCTTGAAGAGCCGCCGCCGTACGTCAAGTTCATCCTGGCGACCACTGATCCGCAGAAACTTCCGGCAACGATTTTGTCGCGCTGCCTGCAGTTCTCCCTGAAGAACATGACGCCTGAGCGCGTGGTCGAGCATTTGACCCACGTCCTCGGCGCCGAAAATGTGCCGTTCGAAGACGACGCCCTGTGGCTGCTGGGCCGCGCCGCCGACGGCTCGATGCGTGACGCCATGAGCCTGACCGACCAGGCCATCGCCTTCGGTGAAGGCAAGGTGCTGGCCGCCGACGTGCGGGCGATGCTCGGCACGCTGGATCACGGCCAGGTCTTCGACGTGCTGCACGCGCTGATCGAAGGCGATGCCAAGGCGTTGCTCGAAGCCGTGCGTCACTTGGCCGAGCAGGGGCCGGACTGGAACGGCGTGCTCTCGGAAATTCTCAATGTGCTGCACCGTGTCGCCATCGCCCAGGCATTGCCTGAAGGCGTCGACAACGGCCATGGCGACCGTGACCGCGTGTTGGCGCTGGCGCAGGCGCTACCGGCCGAAGATGTGCAGTTCTATTACCAGATGGGCCTGATCGGTCGCCGCGACTTGCCGCTGGCGCCGGACCCGCGTGGTGGGTTCGAGATGGTCTTGCTGCGGATGCTGGCCTTCCGGCCCGCGGACACGGCGGACGCCCCGAGGCAACCGCTAAAGCCAGTGGGGATCAGCCAGGCCACAGTTGATTCCGCAAACTCAGTGGCTGCCGCGCCTGAACCTGCGCCGGTAGTCGCTGCGGCTGTTGCGCCTGCACCGGTTGTTGCGCCAGCGCCAGCCCCGGCTCCTGAGCCAGCGCCTGTGGTGTCCGCTGTGCCGGTACCTGCGCCAGAACCAGAGCCTGAGCCAGTCGTCGCCGAAGCGGTAGTCGACCTGCCGTGGAACGATCCGGTCGAACCCGAGCCACAGCCCGAGCCGGTGCAACAACCAGCCGTCGAACCGGTGCTGGAAACCGCCGCCGAGCAGCCCGAGTTGCCGCCGATGCCGCTGCCGACCCCGGACAGCGTGGTGCCTGATGCACCGGAGTGGGCCGCGGCGCCGATTCCCGAGCCGTCGGTCGCCGACGTCGATGCCGCCACGCCGGGCATGGACCTCGACGACGAGCCGCCGCTGGACGAAGACTACATCGAGCCGGACATGGATTCGGCCTACAGCTACCTCGACGACCTGGCCAGCGAACACACCGCCGAGCCGGCCCCGGAACCCGAGCCGGAGCCTGCCGCCGCGCCGGCCACCGGTCTGGCGTTGCAATGGCTGGAGCTGTTCCCGCAACTGCCGATTTCCGGCATGACCGGCAGCATCGCCGCCAACTGCACGCTGATCGCGGTCGATGGCGACCATTGGCTGATGCACCTGGACCCGGCGCACAGCGCGCTGTTCAACGCCACGCAACAGCGGCGCCTGAACGATGCGTTGAACCAGTTCCACGGTCGCACGCTGACCCTGACCATAGAGCTGATCAAGCCCGAACAGGAAACCCCGGCGCAGGCCGCGTCGCGGCGCCGGGCCAACCGTCAGCGCGAGGCGGAGGAATCGATCCACGGTGATCCGTTCATCCAGCAGATGGTCCAGCAGTTCGGTGCGGTCGTGCGACACGATACTATTGAACCTGTCGATGCCTTGGTCGCCCAAGGTTAATAATTGAGGGCGTTCGGCGTTAAGCGCCGGGCGCTGTTTTGATCCAAGTACTTTTGAGGTGATTCCCATGATGAAAGGTGGCATGGCCGGCCTGATGAAGCAGGCACAGCAGATGCAGGAAAAAATGGCCAAGATGCAGGAAGAACTGGCCAACGCCGAAGTCACCGGCAAGGCCGGTGGCGATATGGTCACCGTGGTGATGACCGGTCGTCACGACGTGAAAAGCGTCAGCATCGACCCAAGCCTGGTTGAAGGCCTGAGCGAAGATGACAAGGAAATGCTCGAAGCCGTGGTCGCTGCCGCCGTCAACGACGCCGTGCGCAAGATCGAAGCCAACAGCCAGGAAAAAATGGGCAGCATGACCGCCGGCATGAACCTGCCAGCGGGTATGAAACTGCCATTCTGATTCGCCTTCGCGGGTTGGATGAGCTACACAAAATGCCAGGCATTGCGCCTGGCATTTTTGTTTCTGCCTGATTGTCATGTGCTGGCAGGGCTGACGCCTTCGCGAGCAAGCCCGCTCCCACATGTTGAAATGCATTCCCCTGTGGGAGCGGGCTTGCTCGCGAAGGCGTCGACTCGGACCAACTGAATAAACATCGAACCCACCACCGCCGCCAAAGGTCTGCTCCTTATACCCCCCGAATTCCCCCTTCACAGGAGACGCTGACATGTCCGACCCTCTGACCCTCAATCAACGCTTCGTCCTCGCCTCGCGCCCGGTTGGCGCGCCGACCCCGGAGAACTTCCGTCTGGAGCGCGAAGCGTTGCCGGACCTCGAAGACGGGCAGGTGCTGCTCAAGACCCTGTACCTGTCGCTGGACCCGTACATGCGCGGACGCATGAGTGACGCGCCGTCCTACGCCGCGCCGGTACAAATCGGCGAAGTGATGACCGGTGGCGCTGTCAGCCGTGTCGAGGATTCGCGTCATCCAAAATTCCACCCGGGCGATCTGGTGGTCGGCCTGACCGGCTGGCAGAGCCACAGCATCAGTGACGGGCGCAACATCATGCCGATCCCGTCCGGTCTGCCGAGCCCGTCGATGGCCCTCGGTGTGCTGGGTATGCCGGGGATGACCGCGTACATGGGGCTGATCGACATCGGTCAGCCGAAAGAAGGCGAAACCCTGGTGGTCGCTGCCGCGTCCGGTGCCGTCGGTTCGGTGGTCGGTCAGGTCGCGAAGATCAAGGGCTTGCGCGCTGTCGGCGTGGCCGGTGGCGCCGACAAATGCAAATACGTGGTCGAGGAGTTGGGTTTTGATGCCTGCATCGATCACAAGGCGCCGGACTTTGCCGAACAACTGGCCAAGGCTTGCCCGAAAGGCATCGACATCTATTACGAGAACGTCGGCGGGCATGTGTTCGATGCCGTGGTGCCGCTGCTCAACCCCAAGGCGCGGATCCCGCTGTGCGGGCTGATCGCCGGCTACAACGCCTCCGAAGCGCCGAAAGGCCCGGATCGTCTGCCGATGCTGCAACGCGCGCTGCTGACCAAGCGGGTGCGAATTCAGGGCTTCATCGTCTTTGATGACTACGGCGACCGTCAGCCGGAATTCATCAGCCACATGGTGCCGTGGGTGCGCGACGGCAAGGTGAAATTCCGTGAGGACGTGGTCGAGGGCCTGGAGCAGGCGCCCGAGGCGTTTATCGGTCTGCTGGAAGGGCGCAACTTCGGCAAACTGGTGGTGAAGGTTGCCCAGGACTGAGCATTTGACGCTGGCCGGAGGCGCGGGTATAAACCGCGTCTCGTTGTTTTGTCGGACTTTTTACCCATGAGCTTCAGCCCTTTGATTCGCCAACTGATCGACGCCCTGCGCACTTTGCCGGGCGTGGGTCAGAAAACCGCCCAGCGCATGGCGTTGCAGTTGCTCGAACGTGATCGCAGCGGCGGCACGCGCCTGGCCCAGGCCCTGAGCCAGGCTATGGAAGGGGTGGGTCACTGCCGTCAGTGCCGCACGCTGACCGAAGACGATCTGTGCCCGCAATGCGCCGACACACGCCGCGACGATACGCTGTTGTGCGTGGTGGAAGGACCGATGGACGTGTATGCGGTGGAGCAGACCGGTTTCCGTGGTCGCTACTTCGTGCTCAAGGGCCACCTGTCGCCGCTCGATGGTCTAGGCCCGGAAGCCATCGGTATTCCGCAGTTGATGGCGCGTATTGAAGAGGCGGGCACGTTTACCGAGGTCATCCTCGCCACCAACCCGACGGTGGAAGGTGAGGCGACCGCGCATTACATCGCCCAACTGCTCAGCAACAAAGGCCTGATCGCCTCGCGGATTGCCCACGGCGTACCGCTGGGCGGGGAGCTGGAGTTGGTGGATGGCGGAACGCTGGCGCATTCGTTTGCCGGGCGTAAGCCGATTTCCCTCTGAGTTACAGGGTGTCTGAACAGACGCCTTCGCGAGCAAGCCCGCTCCCACAGTTGATCGAGTTGATTCAGATTGAATGCGGTCGAATGTGGGAGCGGGCTTGCTCGCGAATGGCGCACTTCGGTCTGACTGATTCACACAAACCTATTGAAAACCAAGCAAGCGCTCGGTTAACGTCGGCCAACCCTTCAGTGGAGTTCGCCGATGCCTGCCTTCCAGGAATACTTCGACCCCAGCCACCAAATGGTCCGCGACAGCGTCAGACGGTTCGTCGAGCGCGAGATCCTGCCGGACATTGATGCGTGGGAAGAAGCCGAAAGCTTTCCCCGTGAGCTGTACCTGAAGGCCGGGGCGGCGGGGATTCTCGGCATCGGTTATCCCGAAGCGCTGGGTGGCAGCCACGAAGGTGATGTGTTCGCCAAGGTTGCCGCCAGCGAAGAGCTGATGCGCTGCGGCTCCGGTGGTTTGGTCGCCGGCCTCGGTTCGCTGGATATCGGCCTGCCACCGATCGTCAAATGGGCCCGGCCCGAGGTGCGCGACCGTGTCGTGCCGTCAGTGCTCAGCGGCGAGAAAATCAGCGCACTGGCGATTACCGAACCCGGCGGCGGTTCCGACGTCGCCAACCTGCAAACCCGCGCCGTGCGTGACGGCGACGTCTACCGGGTGAGTGGCAGCAAGACCTTCATCACCAGTGGCGTACGCGCCGATTTCTACACCGTCGCAGTGCGCACCGGAGCGCCGGGTTTCGGCGGCATCAGCCTGCTGTTGATCGAGAAGGCCACCCCTGGCTTCAGCGTAGGCCGCCAGTTGAAGAAAATGGGCTGGTGGGCCTCGGACACCGCTGAACTGTTCTTCGACGAATGCAGGGTGCCTGTGGGCAATCTGATCGGCGCGGAGAACATGGGCTTCGCCTGCATCATGGGCAATTTCCAGAGCGAACGGCTGGCGCTGGCGCTGATGGCCAACATGACTTCGCAACTGGCATTGGAACAGGCGCTGAAGTGGGCGCGCGAGCGTGAGGCGTTCGGCAAACCGATCGGCAAGTTCCAGGTGATCAAGCATCGGCTGGCCGAAATGGCCACGGCACTGGAAGTATCGCGCGAGTTCACCTACCGCCAGGCGGCGAAAATGGCGGCGGGGCAGAGCGTGATCAAGGAGATTTCCATGGCGAAGAACGTTGCCACGGACACCTCCGACCGGATCACCAGCGAAGCGGTGCAGATTCTTGGCGGTCTGGGATACATGCGCGAAAGTCTGGTGGAGCGGCTGTATCGGGATAACCGCATTCTGTCGATCGGCGGCGGGACGCGGGAGGTGATGAACGAGATCATCAGCAAGCAGATGGGGCTTTAGGTTTTGCGGTGAGGCTGCAGGCCCCTTCGCGAGCAAGCCCGCTCCCACAGGAGAATGCATTCAACTGTGGGAGCGAGCTTGCTCGCGAAGGCGGCCTGAAGGGCGCTACTTATTTATCGGTCAACGCAAACTGCGTCAGACAGAAAGTAGGAATCCCCATATCTTCCAGACGCTGCGACCCACCCAGCTCCGGCAGATCAATGATCGCCGCCGCTTCATGCACCCGTGCGCCCATGCGGCGGATCAGGTTGGCGGCTGCGATCAGCGTGCCACCGGTGGCAATCAGGTCATCGAACATCACCACCGAATCGCCTTCGCACAGGCTGTCGGCGTGCACTTCGAGGAACGCTTCACCGTATTCGGTCGCATAACCCTCGGCCAACACGTCCGCCGGCAGTTTGCCCTGCTTGCGGAACAGCACCAGCGGCTTGTTCAACTGATAGGCCAGCACCGAGCCGATCAGGAAGCCGCGCGCATCCATCGCGCCGATATGAGTGAAGTCGGCTTCCACATAACGGTGGGCGAAGCTGTCCATCACCAGGCGCAGGGCCTTGGGCGACTGGAACAGCGGGGTGATGTCGCGAAAGATCACGCCCGGTTTCGGGAAGTCGATCACGGGGCGGATCAGGGATTTGATGTCGAAGGAGTCGAAGACCATCGTCGAGGTGTCCTGGCTGGGCTGCAAACGGCGCAGTATACCCGCGGCTGAAACGCTTCGCTCAACCGCGGATCGAGATCAGCCTTCGAGCGAGCCGCCGGCCAGGGCGCAGAGCTGGATCGGGTCGAGGATGTGGATCTCTTTGCCCTCGGCGGCGATCAGTTCGTTCTGCTGGAACCGGGTGAACACCCGCGACACGGTTTCCACCGCGAGGCCCAGATAGTTGCCGATTTCGTTGCGCGACATGCTCAGGCGGAACTGGTTGGCCGAGAACCCGCGAGCGCGGAAGCGTGCCGACAGGTTGACCAGGAACGTGGCAATGCGCTCGTCGGCGGTTTTCTTCGACAGCAGCAGCATCATTTGCTGGTCGTCGCGGATCTCGCGGCTCATCACCCGCATCAACTGACGGCGCAGCTGTGGCAGTTGCAGGGCCAGTTCGTCGAGGCGTTCGAAGGGAATTTCACAGACCGAGGTGGTTTCCAGGGCCTGGGCCGACACCGGGTGTTTCTCGGTGTCCATGCCGGACAGGCCGACCAGTTCGCTCGGCAGGTGGAAACCGGTGAGCTGTTCTTCGCCGCTGTCGCTCAGGCTGAAGGTCTTCAGGGCGCCGGAGCGTACTGCATAAACGGAATCGAAAGTGTCGCCCTGGCGGAACAGGAACTCGCCTTTTTTCAGCGGGCGGCCACGTTTAACGATTTCGTCCAGCGCATCCATGTCTTCCAGATTCAGAGAAAGTGGCAGGCAGAGAGGAGCCAGGCTGCAATCCTTGCAATGGGCCTGGTTGTGAGCGCGCAGTTTAACTGGCTCGGACATTTCTTAAATCCTTGTGGGAAAACACACATAAGCCGTAAGGGTAACCCACGGGAGGACATTCAGGCCAGTCTGCGGCGAGTTTGTCCCACGGGCGTAAAGCCGCAGGGCAAGTGGCCGATAAAGGGGTATCACCACGCATGCAAGGAATCGCTTCGATGGCTGCCATTGACACGCTGAACCCCGGTAACAGCGGCGTTGCGTCTGTACCGAGCACCGCCAGGACGGTGTCCGGCGACGAGCAGGATGCCGTCTCGGCGTCGCTGGCAACCCCGACCTTGGTCGAGGGTGTCAAAGTGTCGCTGTCCCATGCCTCGATCGAAAAAGCCTTCAGCGCCGGTGGCGAGAACAGCGACATCGAAGACAGTGGCCTGCCGGAAAACGTCCAGCAATTGCTGAAGATGATCCGCAAATTGCAAAAGGAAATCGCCGAGAAGAAAGCCCGGATGGCGGCGGTTATGGCTGACAAGAGGCTGACCAACGAAGCCAAGGTCAACATGCTCGCCGCGCTGCGCGGTGCCATCGCCGCGCTGAATACCGGGCTGATCAGCGCCAATCTGGCCCTGTCCAAAGTCATGGACCAGTCCGGCCTCACCTCCGAGCAGAACCTCAAGCTCGGCTCACTGCTGACGAAAAACTAGATCACCCGCGAAAAACGCTGCCGGTTCTGCTGTTCCAGATACGCGTCGAATACCATGCACACCGAGCGCACCAGCAGGCGTCCGGCCGGCAGCACTTCGATCCGCTCGCGTTCCAGATTGATCAGCCCATCGTTGGCCATGCCTTGCAGTTGCGGCCACAGCGCGCCGAAGTAACCCTGAAAATCGATGTTGAACGCCTGCTCGATCTCGGCGAATTCCAGGCTGAAATTGCAGATCAGTTGCTGGATCACCGCGCGGCGCAGGCGATCGTCGGCATTGCACACCAGGCCCCGGCTGGTCGCCAGTTGCGCGGCGGCGAGAGTGTTCTGGTACTGGTTCAGATCGCTATTGTTCTGGCAGTAGAGATCGCCGATCTGGCTGATCGCCGACACCCCCAGACCAATCAGATCGCAATGGCCGTGTGTGGTGTAGCCCTGGAAGTTGCGCTGCAGGGTCTGTTCTTCCTGAGCGATTGCCAGCTCATCATCGGGCAGGGCGAAGTGGTCCATGCCGATGTAGCGGTAGCCGGCGGCGGTCAGTTGTTCGATGGTGCGCTGGAGCATTTCCAGTTTTTGCGCAGGGCTTGGCAGTTCGTGGCTGTTGATCCGCCGCTGCGGCATGAAGCGCTCCGGCAAGTGCGCGTAGTTGAACACCGAGAGCCGGTCCGGTTGCAGGCTGATGACTTCCTCAACGGTGCGCGCGAAGTTTTCCGGGGTCTGCTTGGGCAGGCCATAGATCAGGTCGATGTTGATCGAGCGAAATTGCAGGGTGCGCGCCGCGTCGATGACTGCGCGGGTCTCCTCAAGGCTTTGCAGGCGATTGACCGCGCGTTGCACCGCCGGATCGAGGTCTTGCAGGCCGATGCTGACCCGGTTGAAACCCAGTTCACGTAGCAGGCCCATGGTCGACCAGTCGGCCTCGCGTGGGTCGATCTCGATGCCGTAATCGCCGGAATCGTCATCCAGCAGATTGAAGTGTTTGCGCAGGTGCGCCATCAGCTGACGCAGTTCGTCATGGCTGAGAAAAGTCGGGGTGCCGCCGCCGAAGTGCAATTGCTCGACTTTCTGCGCCGGCTCCAGATGGCAGGCGATCAACTGGATTTCCTGCTCCAGGCGCTGCAGATACGGCTGTGCCCGCCCGCGATCCTTGGTGATGACTTTGTTGCAGGCGCAGTAGTAGCAAATGTTCGCGCAGAACGGCACGTGAACATACAGCGACAACGGGCGCAGCGCCTTGCGGCTGTCGCGCAGGGCATGGAACAGGTCGAAGGTGCCGACCTGGCTGTTGAATTGCACGGCCGTCGGATACGAGGTGTAGCGCGGCCCCGCCAGGTCGTAGCGGCGGATCAGATCAGTGTCCCAACGAATGGCGTCGAGCATGCGGGCATTCCCCCGGATAGGCTGGCAGTGTGGCGAGTCTATCGGGGTGCGGCGACGGGGCTCTTGATTTGCATCAACGGCGGGTTGGTAGTGACTGCTTTTGTGGCGAGGGAGCTTGCTCCCGCTGGACTGCGCAGCAGGCCCCTGGTTTTGCTGTCAAATCGGGAGGGGCGCTTCGCACCCCAGCGGGAGCAAGCTCCCTCGCCACAGTTTTAGTGACCCATCAACCAATGTTGGTGAGGGCCAGGAAGCGTCCAGATGCCGAACAGAATCACCAGCAAGCCCCCGGCCATGCGCACGCTGCGTTTGCGCAGCAACGCCGTCACGCGCTCGGCCGCCAGCCCTGTGGCGAGCAGCACTGGCCATGTCCCCAGCCCGAACGCCAGCATCAACAGCGCACTGTCCAGCGCATTGCCCTGGCTCGCCGACCACAGCAGCGTGCTGTAAACCAGTCCGCAGGGCAGCCAGCCCCATAGTGCGCCGAGCAGCAACGCGCGGGGCAAACTCGACACTGGCAGCAGCCGATTGGCCACCGGCTGAATGTAACGCCACAAACCGCGACCCAGGCTTTCGATGCGGGTCAGGCCGCTCCACCAGCCGGCCAGATACAGGCCCATCGCAATCAGCAGCAACCCGGCGAGGATGCGCATGAACATCGCCGCCGGGCTGTTCGCCACCGCCCAGCCAGCCAGGCCGATCAGCAATCCAGCGGTCGCGTAACTGAGGATGCGCCCCAGGTTATAGGCCACCAGCAAACGAAAGCGTCGGCTGCGCTGTTCCTTGGGAATCGCCAGCGTCAGTGCGCCCATCAGGCCGCCGCACATGCCCAGGCAATGCCCGCCACCGAGCAAACCGAGGATCAGCGCCGAGACCAGCAGGGGCGCCAGTTCAAGCATGGGGTGGCGCCTTGTCGTCCGGTTTGTCGGATTTGGCATCGTCCACGGCGGCAGTGTGGTTCGGGTCCTGATCGTCGAACAGGATGCTGTGGGCCGGGCCGTCGAGGTCGTCGTACTGCCCGCTGTCCACCGCCCAGAAGAAGATGTACACGGCGATGGCCACGATCAGCAGGGCGGCCGGGATCATCACGTAAAGAGCTGGCATCGGTACTCCAGGGCCGTGCGGCTCAGGCCGGCAACGGGCGGGTTTCTGAACGGGTGCCGGCAACCGGCGCGCTCGGCAGGCGAGTCAGGCGCAGGGCGTTGAGCACCACGGTCAACGAACTGATCGACATGCCGACCGCGGCCCACACCGGAGTGATCCAGCCGAGGGCGGCGAACGGCAACATGAGGCCATTGTACAGCGCCGCCCACAGCAGGTTCTCGATGATTACCCGACGGGTTCTGCGCGCTAGCGTGAAGGCTTGCACCAGCGCGTCGAGACGGTTGGACAGCAGCACCGCGTCGGCACTGGTTTTCGCCAGATCCGTGGCCGAACCCATGGCCACGCTGATGTCGGCAGCGGCCAGCACCGGTACGTCATTCACCCCATCGCCGAGCATCAACACCTTGCGTCCTTCTTGATGCAACTGTTGCAGCACCTGCAATTTGTCGTCCGGGCGCAGACCGCCACGGGCCTCGTCGATGCCCAGTTCCGCGGCGACGCTGGCGACCATCGGCGAACTGTCGCCGGACAGCAGCAGCGTACGCCAGCCTCGGGCCTTGCACGCGGCGAGCAGGGCGGGTGCGTCGTCGCGCAGGCAATCGTCGAGAACGAACCATGCCAGCGGCCCTTGATCGTCTCCAAGCAGCAGCCATTGGCCCGGTTCATCCGGCATCGCCGGCACAGGTGCGCCGCTGAGGTCGCAGACGAATTCGGCCTGCCCGATGCGCAAGCGCTGTGCGTCGACCAATCCTTCCAGCCCAAGCCCCGGCGTGCTGTGCACTTCCTCGGCGGCCAGTGGCGCACGCCCGAAGGCGCGGGCTATCGGGTGTTCCGAACGGTTTTCCAGAGCGGCGGCCAGGCTCAGGCACTGGTCGCTGTTCAACGTGCCCAGTGGGCGAATCGAACGCAAAACCAGTCGCCCTTCGGTGAGGGTGCCGGTCTTGTCGAAGATCACCGTGTCGATCTGGTTCAGGCCTTCCAGCACGTGGCCGCGCGTCAGCAACAGGCCGAGTTTGTGCAGGGTGCCCGTGGCAGCGGTCAGCGCCGTCGGGGTCGCCAGCGATAGCGCGCAAGGGCAGGTCGCGACCAGCATCGCCAGGACGATCCAGAACGCCCGTGACGAGTCCAGCTGCCACCACAACAGGCCGATGGCCGCCGCTGCAATCAGCGACAACAGCAGGAACCATTGCGCGGCGCGGTCGGCGATTTCCGCCAGTCGCGGTTTCTCGGCCTGGGCGCGATCGAGCAGGCGGACGATGGCCGACAGGCGTGTGTCCTGACCCAGCGCCAGCACCTCGACGGTCAACGCGCCTTCGACGTTCAGCGTGCCGGCGGTGACCGCATCGCCGAGGGTGCGCGGTTGTGGCAGGTATTCACCGGTCAGCAGCGATTCGTCGATGCTCGACTGGCCGTCGAGGATCTTGCCGTCCGCCGGCAGGATCGAACCCGGTTGCACCAGCACCCGGTCACCCAGGCGCAATTCGCTGAGCAGAATGCGTTCGCTCTGGCCATTGGCGTCGAGGCGCAGGCACGAGGCCGGCAGCAGGTTCACAAGCTGCGCGGTAGCAGCGGCGGTGCGTTCGCGGGCGCGACGCTCCAGATAGCGCCCGGCAAGGAGAAACAGCGCGAACATCCCGACCGCATCGAAATACAGCTCGCCGACCCCGGTGATCGAGGTCCAGATCCCGGCGATGTAGGCACTGCCGATCGCCAGCGACACCGAGACGTCCATGGTCAGATGTCGGGTGCGCAAATCGCGCATGGCGCCCTTGAAGAACGGCGCGCAGCTGTAGAACACGATCGGCGTGGTGAGGAACAGCGCGACCCAACGCAGGATCGTGTGCAGTTCGGGACTGAGGTCGATGTTGAATTCCGGCCAGGTCGCCATGGTCGCCATCATTGCCTGGAACCACAGCAATCCGGCGACGCCGAGTTGGCGCAGCGCCAGACGGTTTTCGCTGGCCAGTTGTTCGCTGGCGCGGTCGGCCTGATACGGGTGGGCGGCGTACCCGATGTGGCGCAGTTCGGCGAGGATCTGGCTCAGTGGCAATTGCGCATCCGCCCATTGCACATGCAGGCGATGGTTCGACAGATTGAGCCGCGCCTCGGCCACGGCCGGCAGGGTGCGCAGGTGTTTCTCGATCAGCCAGCCGCAGGCGGCGCAACTGATGCCTTCCATCAACAGGGTGGTTTCGGCGAGTTCGCCATCGTGACGGACGAAAGGTTTTTGCACGTCGGCGCGGTCGTACAGCGCCAGTTCATCGGTCAATTGCACCGGCAGTGCTTCAGGGTTGGCCGAGGCTTCGCTGCGATGCTGGTAATAGCTTTCCAGACCACCGGCGACGATGGCTTCGGCCACGGCCTGACAGCCGGGGCAGCAGAACTCGCGGGACTCCCCGAGCACGACGGCGGTGAAGCGGCTGCCCGACGGGACGGGCAGAGCGCAGTGGTAGCAGGGGAGTGGGGTGGTCATTTGTGATGCCGTGCAAATCTATTGTGGCGAGGGAGCTTGCTCCCGCTCGGCTGCGAAGCAGTCGTATGGCAGCAATTCATTCTGCCTGAATGAACCGGGAAGCTGGTTATAGGGGCGCTTCGCACCCCAGCGGGAGCAAGCTCCCTCACCACAGTGCAGATTTTTATTTATCCAGGTCTTCGGCGCCCTGCAGCGGTTCGTCACCGAGCAGCAGATCCTTGTCATGGCTGACCTGTTCCTCTTCGAACATGCGCCACACGTGGTCGTCCTGAGTGCCCAGCAATTCGACAAAACGCCGGCCGTCGACCTTGTCGCCCAACTGGCCGATGTAACGGCCGGTTTCGGTTTCGCTGCGGGTCAGGACGATCTTGCGATCCTTCTCCGGCTGGGTCGGCGAGATCAGGTTCAGTTCCAGGGTTTTCGGCTGGCTGTCACCGCTCAGGCGCAGATCGACTTCGCCAGTGACGTCATCCAGATGCACGTTGGCGCGCATCTTCAGATTCTGCGCCAGCAGTTCGCGATCCAGTGAACGATTGATGCCTTTGCCGGCCTCGTAGTAGTTGTCGTTGACCAGGTTGTCCGGGTTGTTCACCGCAATGGTCACCATCGACAGGGTCAAGGTCACCGAACAGGTCAGGATCCCGATGATGATCCATGGCCAAAGGTGCTTGTACCAAGGGCTTGCGGCGTTTGCTGCGGGCATGTTCAGTTCTCTCAACGGGTTTGTGGGCCGATGAATCGGCTCTTGGCTTCAACGTGGACGCTGTCGTCGTCGGCATCCTTGAGGATGAATTTCACCTCGTTGGTGCTCGACGGCAATTGTTCCGGTGCGCTCGACAACTCCACCGGCATGCTGAAAATTTCGCCGGCCGGCACCTTGATCTCGCGTTTGCCTTGCAGGCGCAGATCCGGCAGACCGGCGGCCTCCAGCACGTAGGTGTGGTCGCGCTGATCCTTGTTCATGATCTTCAGGCTGTAGACGTTTTCGATCCGGCCTTCGGCGTTTTCGCGGTACAGCACGCGGTCCTTGCTGACGTCGAACCCGACCAGTGAGCGCATGAAGAACGCGGTGACCAAAAGACTGATCATCGCCAGCAGCACTACCGCATAGCCGATCAGGCGTGGCCGCAGTTTATGGGTTTTCTGTCCGGAGAGGTTGTGTTCGGTGGTGTAGCTGATGAGGCCACGCGGGTAGTCCATCTTGTCCATGATGGCGTCGCAGGCGTCGATGCACGCGGCGCAACCGATGCACTCGATCTGCAGACCGTCACGAATGTCGATGCCGGTCGGGCACACCTGAACGCACATGGTGCAGTCGATGCAATCGCCCAGCCCCAGGGCCTTGTAGTCGACACCTTTCTTGCGCGGGCCACGGCTTTCGCCGCGACGCGGATCGTAGGAAACGATCAGCGTGTCCTTGTCGAACATCACGCTCTGGAAGCGTGCGTACGGGCACATGTAGATACACACCTGTTCACGCAGCCAGCCGGCATTGCCGTAGGTGGCGAGGGTGAAGAACCCGACCCAGAAATACGACCAGCCATCGGCCTGGCCGGTGAAGAACTCGAACACCAGTTCGCGGATCGGCGAGAAGTAGCCGACGAAGGTCATGCCGGTGACGAAGCCGATCAGCAGCCAAAGCGAATGCTTGGCGAGTTTGCGCAAAAACTTGTTGCCGCTCATTGGCGCTTTATCGAGCTTGATGCGCTGGTTGCGGTCGCCTTCGGTGACCTTCTCGCACCACATGAATATCCATGTCCACACGCTTTGCGGGCAGGTATAGCCGCACCAGACACGGCCGGCGTAGACGGTGATGAAGAACAGGCCGAACGCCGCGATGATCAGCAGGCCGGACAGCAGAATGAAATCCTGCGGCCAGAAGGTCGCACCAAAGATGAAGAATTTACGCTCCGGCAGGTTCCACCACACCGCCTGATGCCCGCCCCAGTTCAGCCACACCGTACCGAAATACAGCAGGAACAGCGCGGCGCCGCCCACCATCCGCAGATTGCGGAACAGACCGGTGAAGGCACGGGTGTAGATTTTTTCTCGGGAGGCGTAAAGATCGACGCTGTTGTTCGCGTTTTTGCTCGGTGGTGTGACGTCGTGTACCGGAATCTGGTTGCTCATCATTGCATCCCACGGCAGTGGAAAAATGCCTCGGTCGATACGTGCCGACCGCGGTCAGAAAGGGGTGTTGCAGTGGCGCAATGATACGCCTGTCGCTCTGGCTCAAGGGTGCGACCTTTGGTCGCGTTGGGAAAAAAGCTTTATTGGTGTAGCGAATGCAGCAAAGCCTGATGCAGATCAATTGACTTGATGAGTATGGACAGTTTTCGCGCTGTCGCTCGCTCATTGTTCCCATGGATTGATCAGAGCGACGCCGCTCGACTGGAAATCGCCGACGTTACGAGTGACCACCGTGAGCCCGTGCACCAGGGCAGTGGCGGCGATCAATGCATCGCTTTCATTGGTCTGGTCGGGTACATGCAGGCTGGCGCAGCGTAGTGCAACCGCAGCATCGACCGGCAGGATTCGTGCTTCGAAGGCCGGCATGACGTGACGCGTCAGCCAGCTGCGCAACAGCTTTCCTTGCGCAGGATCACGCCGTTCCATTCGTAGTACCCCGGTTTCCAGTTCTTTCAAGGTAATGGCCGAGATGTACAGGCGCGGTGCGATGACGCTTTTGGCCCAACTGACGACATTGGCATCGGCTTGCGGCTTGCGAAGTTCGGAAATCACATTGGTGTCGAGTAAATACATCAGGACAGATCCACAGGACGATGAATGATGACTGCGCGCTCGGTTTCGAAATCGATGTCGGCAGCCTCCGGCATGACCAGCAAGTCGACAATGCTGGCGTTTGCACCGCTCAGTTTCTGAAATTCCTCAATGCTCAACAGTACGTGAGAGGCCTTGCCACGGTCGGTGATGATCACTGGACCCAGACGTGCAGCCTTTTTGGCGCCGCTGGTGTCCTGATTGAATTCACGGCTTGAGATGGTGGTGATTGCCATCATGGTAGACCTCTCGCAATACAGGTGTAGCAACGTTACTACTTCGCCTTCGGTGCGGCAATCGAGGAGGACCGGGCTCAGCCGTCCGTTGGTCGGTCCCTGGCTGGCGTCAGTCGAGCCGGCCTCGCCAAAGGTGGAGACCGGCTCGGGATTATTCAGACCTGACTTCAAGACTCAGGGAAGCCTGCCGCCGCCCAGGCTGTCGAGGCTGCCGGTATTTCTGTGGGGTTTTGTGGTGTGGCGGGATTCGGGTTGCAACGGATTGCCCAGTGTCACGGCAATCGATTCCGCGGGGTGATCTGATGCTTCGATTGCGTGATTGTTATCAGCGAGGTTCTGATCATCCGAGAGACGGTTCTTGTCGTCATTCAACATAGTGGCTTCATCCTTGAAGTTGCTCCGATGCGGATCATCGGGCTGTGGAAGACCCTACAGAGCATTGTTGATCGAGTCCATCAGGCATGTGTCTCAAAGTATTAATTTCAATAACTGTGCCGATGTTGCAGAAATATCATTAGTTAATTGAAGGCTTTTAATTTTTTATTGTTTTCGAATAGCTTTGCGGCTGTTCTGCAGCGTACTAGTTGCATGTTCATGTTTTGATGGTTAACTAAATAGTGGAGTGTTATGAGAATCAAGGAAGTTAAAAAGCTTTTCGCGTGTCTGTGCCTGTTGTCACTGACTTCTTTGGCCAGTGCCAACGAAAGTGCGCCGCAACACATGGTATTCGCCTCGGATCCGCAATACCCGTGGACGGAAAAATCGGACAGTGGTGAAGATGAATCGAGCGCGGATTTCGAAAAGCGCGCGAAATGGCTGGTGGAAACCCAGTTCGCGAGTATTGCCCAGTTCCGCAACGAGATGGGCGGGCAGGCTGCAGTACCATTGATGATCAATGGTGACATGACCGCGTTCGGCCATGGCTGGCAGCGTTCTTATGTCGGATCGATGTTGAAGAAATACTTTGGCGATCACGTGCTCTACGGATTGGGTAATCACGATTATCAGAACAATGTGAATGACTGTTTCAGTGAGAATTGCGCCGCGGGCAGTATTGTTGATTACCGTGATCATCATGTCGATAAAGTCGACCAGTTCGATCTGGAAGTGAGCGGCAGTTTTCTGAACAAGCACTATCTGGGTAGTCTGGCTTATTCAAAGAATATCGGTGAAGTGCATCTGGTGCAGTTGAACAATGAACCGACTTACGCGGTGAAGATTTCCCATGCCTTGAATCCGACTACATTCGATATCAAACACTCGCTGGATTGGCTGGAAACTGATTTGCGGATCGCGCGGGCGCAGGGTTACGCGATCATTATCAACATGCACAAACCCTATGACTGGGCGGGTAGTCGGGATCAGGAAAAGCGCTTTCGCGACATGATCGAAAAGTATCAGGTGACGGCGATGTTCGCCGGCCACTTCCACGACGAGGGTGGTAGCCAGACCTATATGGGGAGCGTGCCGATGTTTCTCAGCGGTTCAGCTTCTCAGCAGACGTACCTGACCGCCACTTTTTCAAAGGATCGCAAGCAACTGGAGGTAAGTCTGGTCGAGGACAATCAGTGGCGCAAACGTACACCGGTGGCCACCGTGCCGGTGAAGTCGATCTGGGCCAGTGCCCCATAAAAAATCCCCCGCCAGAGCACTGGCGGGGGATTCTTCATTGCATCAAGCCCTGGCTTTACTGCGCCTCGGCTTCCGGCGCTTTTTCACCGTGGGACAGGCTGTAAACGTAAGCCGCCAGCAGGTGCACCTTGTCGTTACCTTGCAGTTGTTCCTGCGCAGGCATCTGGCCCTGACGGCCGTAACGGATGGTCTGCTGCAGTTGCGCGAAGCTCGAGCCGTAGATGAACGCGGCCGGGTGGGTCAGGTTAGGCGCGCCCATCGCCGGGGTGCCTTTGCCTTCGGGACCGTGGCAGGCCACGCAGTTGGCGGCGAAGAGTTTCTGGCCGTTGGCCGGGTCAGCCTTGGTGCCTTCCGGCAGTTTACGGCCATCAAGTTGAGTCACCACGAAGGCTGCGACGTCGGCTACACCTTGTTCGCCAATCACTTCGGCCCAGGCCGGCATCACTGCGTGACGACCGCCCATGATGGTGGTCTTGATGGTTTCCGGCTCGCCACCCCAGCGCCAGTCGGCGTCGGTCAGGTTCGGGAAGCCATAGGCGCCCTTGGCGTCGGAACCGTGGCACACCGAGCAGTTGGAGGCGAACAGACGGCCACCCATTTTCAAGGCTTGCGGATCCTTGGCGACTTCCTCGATCGGCATCGCCGCGAACTTGGCGAAGATCGGACCGAACTTGGCGTCCGAGCGGGCCATTTCCTTTTCCCATTCGTGCACGCCGGTCCAGCCGGTCTTGCCGTTGGCGAACGCGGTCTGCTTGTCGTTATCGAGGTAGTTGTAGCCCGGCAGCAGGCCTTTCCAGTTGCCCAGGCCCGGGTACAGCACCAGATAACCCAAGGCGAACACGATGGTGCCCACGAACAGCATGAACCACCATTTCGGCAGTGGGTTGTCGTACTCCTCGATCCCGTCGAAGGAGTGGCCGACCGTTTCGTCCGTCTGTTCGCTGCGCTGGCCCTTACGGGTCGACAGCAGCAGCCAGGTCAGGGCGAAGATCGTACCGAGACTGAGGACTGTGACGTACAGACTCCAGAATGTAGTCATTCTTTGTTACTCCTAGAAGCTTGCTCGACGTGCTTGATGGCTTCGGGATCATCCGCAAAAGGCAGCAAGGTTGCGTCTTCAAACTCCGACTTGCGCTTGGGGCTGAACACCCACAACGCCAAACCGATGAAGGCCACCATCACGACAACGGTGCCCAGGCCTCGAATCATCCCGATATCCATTAAGAATCACCGTTTGCTTTTGATGATGGTGCCCAGGCCCTGAAGGTAGGCCACCAGCGCGTCCATTTCGGTTTTGCCCTTCACGGCATCTTTTGCACCGGCGATGTCTTCGTCGGTGTAAGGGACGCCGAGCGTGCGCAACACTTCCATTTTCTTGGCCGTGTCTTTGCCGTCGAGCTTGTTTTCCACGAGGAACGGGTAAGCCGGCATTTTCGACTCAGGCACCACGTTGCGCGGGTTGTACAGGTGCGCACGGTGCCAGTCATCGGAGTAACGACCGCCGACACGAGCCAGATCCGGGCCGGTACGCTTGGAACCCCACAGGAACGGATGGTCCCAGACGCTTTCACCGGCGACCGAGTAGTGGCCGTAGCGTTCGGTTTCAGCGCGGAACGGACGGATCATCTGCGAGTGGCAGCCGACACAACCGTTGGCGATGTAGACGTCGCGGCCTTCCAGTTCCAGCGCCGAGCGCGGCTTCATGCCTTCGACCGGCTTGTTGGTGACGTCCTGGAAGAACAGCGGAACAATCTGGGTCAGGCCGCCAATGCTGACGGCGATGACCATGAAGAAGGCCAGCAGGCCAATATTCTTCTCGACAGCTTCATGCTTCATCAGTGAGCTCCAACGACAGCGATCTGGGCAGCGGCTTCGGCTTCAGCCGGGTTCGAGGCGCGCACGGTGCGCCAGACGTTGTAAGCCATCAACAACATGCCGCTGGCGAAGAATGCACCGCCCAGGGCACGGACGATGTAGCCCGGGTGGCTGGCCTGCAGCGCTTCGACGAACGAGTAGGTGAGGGTGCCGTCATCGTTGATTGCACGCCACATCAGACCCTGAGTGATGCCGTTGACCCACATCGAAGCGATGTACAGCACGGTACCGATGGTCGCGAGCCAGAAGTGCGCGTTGATCAGGCCGACGCTGTGCATCTGCGCACGACCGAACAGTTTCGGGATCATGTGGTAGATCGCGCCGATCGAAATCATCGCCACCCAGCCCAAAGCGCCGGCGTGTACGTGGCCGATGGTCCAGTCGGTGTAGTGCGAGAGCGAGTTGACGGTCTTGATCGCCATCATCGGACCTTCGAAGGTCGACATGCCGTAGAACGCCAGCGACACCACGAGGAAGCGCAGGATCGGGTCGGTGCGCAGCTTATGCCAGGCGCCCGAGAGGGTCATCATGCCGTTGATCATGCCGCCCCAGCTTGGCGCCAGGAGGATGATCGACATCGCCATGCCCAGCGATTGTGCCCAATCCGGCAGTGCGGTGTAGTGCAGGTGGTGCGGGCCGGCCCAGATGTACAGGGTGATCAGCGCCCAGAAGTGCACGATCGACAGGCGATAGGAGTAGATCGGACGTTCGGCCTGTTTCGGCACGAAGTAATACATCATCCCGAGGAAACCGGTGGTCAGGAAGAAGCCCACGGCATTGTGGCCGTACCACCACTGGATCATCGCGTCGGTCGCACCGGCATAGGCCGAGTAGGACTTGAAGAAGCTGACCGGCAGGGACGCGTGGTTGACGATGTGCAGCATCGCGGTCACGACGATGAACGCGCCGTAGAACCAGTTACCGACATAGATGTGCTTGGTCTTGCGCTTGGTGATGGTGCCGAAGAACACCAGCCCGTAGGAGACCCAGACAATGGCCAGCAGAATGGCGAGCGGCCATTCCAGCTCTGCATATTCCTTGGTGGTGGTGTAACCCAGCGGCAAGGTAATGATTGCGCCGACGATCACCGCTTGCCAGCCCCAGAAGGTGAAGGCGGCGAGGCTGTCGGAGATCAGTCGCGTCTGGCAGGTTCGCTGCACGACATAGTAGGAAGTGGCAAACAGTGCACAACCACCGAAGGCGAAAATCACCAGGTTTGTGTGCAACGGGCGCAGGCGTCCAAAGCTCGTCCACGGCAGACCGAAGTTCAACTCCGGCCAGACCAGTTGCGAGGCGATGAAGACACCGAGCCCCATGCCAAGGATCCCCCAGACCACCGTCATGATGGCGAACTGGCGGACTACCTTATAGTTATAAGCAGTCGGACTGATTGCTGTGCTCATTCTAAGGTTCCACGGTTTGGGTGTTTTATTAGGATTAAAATCGGCCGCAAGTATGCAGAGAGCAGGGGGTCATTGCAACGCGCCATGACCTGGGTCAATGCTTTCCAACGCTGATTCTGCGGCCTTTCCATACGCCGCGTAAGGACAAAATTGGCCTCGGACAAAATGTCGCAGCGGACGAAAAAAGCGAGGGGTTCAGGTCAGTTGTAACGGGGTGTGTTCGAACGCGCTGATCGGGTGACGGACGGTCATCGACGCGACAGCCGGTATCTACCGGGCTTTGCGCCCTGTCAGTCAGGCGATTTGTCGAACACATCGCTCAAGGTCGACCTGGAACCGGCACGGGCCAGTCCGCATCGAGCAAGCGTAGACCCGAATCGGAGGATTCGAAAGGAGAGGGTGTGACGGGGTGCGACAATGCGTCGCAAAGGGGCGGGATGCTGCCGCACCGAGAACGGTGCGGCAGATATGTACGCAATACTTATTGCTTGTTGTCTTCAGTAATCAGTTTTTCTGTATTCAATCCATGGCTAAGGCTGTACACATAAGCGGCGAGCAGTTGCACTTTATCGTTGCCCAACAGTTCGTTCTGTGCCGGCATGTGGCCTTGGCGACCGTGGCGGATGGTCTGCTCAAGCTGCGTCAGACTCGTGCCATAAATAAATCCGGCCGGGTGCGTCAGATTCGGCGCACCCATGGCTTCAGTGCCGTGGCCGGTTGCCCCATGACAGGCTACGCAGGTGGTGCTGAACGCTTGCTGTCCGGCTTGCAGGTCCGCCTTGCTGTCGGCGGGCAGTGGCAGGCCGGCCAGTTCGTGACGCACATACGCCGCGACGTTCTTCACCCCGGCTTCACCCAGCACGTCGCCCCAGGCTGGCATTGCCGCCATCCGGCCACCCATGATGGTGGCCTTGATGGTCTCGGCATCGCCGCCCCAGCGCCAATCGCTGTCGGCCAGGTTAGGGAAGCCGAAAGCGCCCTTGGCGTCGGAACCGTGGCACACCGAGCAGTTGGAAGCGAACAGCCGGCCACCCATTTTCAGCGCCTGCGGATCCTTCGCCACTTCTTCCACCGGCATGGCGGCGAATTTGGCGAAGATCGGCCCGAATTTGGCGTCGGCCTTGCTCATTTCCTTTTCCCACTCGTGGACGCCGGTCCAGCCGTCCTCGTAGCCGGGCAGGATGCCTTTCCAGTTGCCCAGGCCCGGATACAGGATCAGATAGCCCACGGAGAACACCAGCGTGCCGGCGAACAGCATGAACCACCACTGCGGCAGCGGGTTGTCGTACTCCTCGATGCCGTCGAAGCTGTGGCCCATGGTCTGGTCGACGCTGCCCTTGGTCTCGCCCCGACGCGTGCCGATCAGCAGCCAGGTCAGGCCGATCAGGCTGCCGATGGTCAGTACGCAGATCCACGTACTCCAGAAGGTGGTCATGGCCGGGTACTCCTTGTTTCAGATACTGGTTGGGTGTCGGGTTGCGGCTCGTCGGCGAACGGCAGCAGGCGCGCTTCGGCAAATTCCGGGGTGCGCTTGCGGTTGAACACCCAGATCGTCAGGCCGACGAAGGCGACGAACACCACGACGGTGCCGAGGCCGCGAATCAGCCCTGCACTCATTTCAATGATCATCGTGCTCACCTCTTGCTCTTGATCGCAGTGCCGAGCACTTGCAGGTAGGAGACGAGGGCGTCCATTTCGGTCTTGCCCTTGAGGCTGGCGACCGCGCCGCTGATGTCGTCGTCGGTGTACGGCACGCCGAGGGTGCGCATGGTCTTGAGCTTGGTTTCGGTGTGGCTGCTGTCGACCGCTTGCGTCACCAGCCACGGGTAGGCCGGCATTTTTGACTCAGGCACGACGTTGCGCGGGTTGTACAAGTGCGCGCGGTGCCAGTCATCCGAGTAACGCGCGCCGACCCGCGCCAGATCCGGACCGGTACGTTTCGAGCCCCAGAGGAACGGGTGATCCCACACGCTCTCACCGGCCACCGAGTAGTGCCCGTAGCGTTCGGTTTCGGCGCGGAACGGGCGGATCATCTGCGAGTGGCAACCGACGCAGCCTTCGCGGATGTAGATGTCGCGGCCTTCCAGTTGCAGCGCGGTGTAGGGCTTCATGCCTTCCACCGGTTTGTTGGTGACGTCCTGGAAGAACAGCGGGACGATCTGGGTCAGGCCGCCGATGCTCACGGCGAACACCATCAGCAGCATCAGCAGGCCGACGTTCTTTTCAATCGTTTCGTGTTTCATGGCGGACTCCTCAGGCCATCTGCGCGGCAGCAACGACGTCAGCAGGCTGCGAGGCCCGCACGGTGCGCCAGGTGTTGTAAGCCATCAGCAACATGCCGCTGAGGAAGATCGCCCCACCCACCAGACGCACGATGAAGCCTGGGTGGCTGGCCACCAGGGTTTCGACGAAGGAGTAAGTCAGCGTGCCGTCCTCGTTGACTGCGCGCCACATCAGGCCTTGTGCAATGCCGTTGACCCACATCGAAGCGATGTACAGCACGGTGCCGATGGTCGCGAGCCAGAAGTGCGCGTTGATCAGGCCGATGCTGTGCATCTGCTCTTTGCCGAAGACTTTCGGGATCATGTGGTACAGCGCGCCGATCGAGATCATCGCCACCCAGCCGAGCGCGCCGGCGTGAACGTGGCCGATGGTCCAGTCGGTGTAGTGGGAGAGGGCGTTGACGGTCTTGATCGCCATCATCGGACCTTCGAAGGTCGACATGCCGTAGAACGCCAGCGAGACCACGAGGAAGCGCAGGATCGGGTCGCTGCGCAACTTATGCCACGCGCCCGAGAGGGTCATCATGCCGTTGATCATGCCGCCCCAGCTCGGTGCCAGCAGAATCAGCGACATCACCATGCCCAGCGATTGTGCCCAATCCGGCAGCGCGGTGTAGTGCAGGTGGTGCGGGCCGGCCCAGATGTAGAGGGTGATCAGCGCCCAGAAGTGCACGATCGACAGGCGATACGAATACACCGGACGTTCGGCCTGTTTCGGCACGAAGTAGTACATCATCCCGAGGAAACCGGCGGTGAGGAAAAAGCCTACGGCGTTGTGGCCGTACCACCATTGCACCATCGCGTCGGTCGCACCGGCGTACACCGAGTAGGACTTGGTCAGGCTCACCGGCAACTCGAGGTTGTTGACGATGTGCAGGATCGCCACGGTGATGATGAACGCGCCGAAGAACCAGTTGCCGACGTAGATGTGCTTGGTCTTGCGCTGCATGATCGTGCCGAAGAACACGATGGCGTAGGCGACCCAGACGATGGTGATCAGGATGTCGATCGGCCATTCCAGTTCGGCGTATTCCTTGGAACTGGTGTAACCCAGTGGCAGGCTGATTGCCGCCAGCAGGATCACCAGCTGCCAGCCCCAGAAGCAGAATGCGGCGATTTTCGGCGCGAACAATTGTGTCTGGCAGGTGCGTTGCACCGAGTAGAACGAACTGGCGAACAGCGCACAGCCACCGAAGGCGAAGATCACCGCGTTGGTGTGCAGCGGGCGCAGACGGCCGAAACTGGTCCAGGGCAAATTGAAGTTGAGTTCGGGCCAGACCAATTGGGCCGCGAGAAAAACCCCGAGCCCCATGCCGACGATGCCCCACACCACCGTCATAATGGCGAATTGGCGGACCACCTTGTAGTTGTAGGCGGTACTGATAGAAGTGTTCATGGTTCCCCATCCACGGTTCAGCCGAAGTGAGCGCGCGCAAGACGCCGCGAATCCTTCGTCTGGAGTTATAGGCAGACTAAAAGCGAGGCAAGCATGGACAAACAGCACAAGGCCAGTATTGACGGGGATCAATGGGCGCAGTGCGTGCGGGATCATGGGTGGTTGTGGGATGCCGCGTCGGGCGAGGCTTCGGCGACTCTGATCCTGGCGCATGGGGCGGGGGCGCCGATGGACAGCGAGTGGATGTCGGATATGGCTGGGCGCCTTGCTGCATTGGGCGTGAACGTGTTGCGGTTTGAGTTTCCTTATATGGCGCAGCGGCGGGTGGATGGCAGTAAACGGCCGCCTAATCCGGCGCCGAAACTGCTTGAGTGCTGGCGCGAAGTGTTCGCTGAAGTGCGACGTCATGTCGCTGGGGCTTTGGCCATCGGTGGTAAGTCCATGGGCGGGCGGATGGCCAGTCTTTTGGCTGACGAATTGGACGCCGATGCGCTGGTTTGTCTGGGGTATCCGTTTTATGCGGTGGGGAAACCGGAGAAGCCGCGGGTTGAGCATTTGGCTTCTTTGCGGACTCGGACTTTGATTGTGCAGGGGGAGCGGGATGCGCTTGGCAATCGGGACGCAGTCGAGGCTTATGATCTATCGCCGAGTATTGAGGTGTTTTGGTTGGCCTCTGGGGATCATGATTTGAAGCCGTTGAAGGTTTCCGGGTTTACGCATTCGGATTATTTGGCCAGTGCTGCGCGGAAGGTTGCTTCGTTTCTTCGATGAAATTTGGGTGTATATCCGTTGCTGCGGTCACGGCGGCTTAGGGTTCCGCCCTTACGGCGGGTCACTTTTTCCAGACGCCGAAAAAGTAACCAAAAAGGCTTGCTCCTGCGTGCGGCCCGCTCGCTGGGGCTCGGGGTTCCTTCGCTCCGGGATCGATCCGGGGGCAGCGCCTACGGTTTGCTTCGCTGCACCTCCTCTCGCTGTGTTTGGCTGCGCCAAACGGTCGCTGCGCTCCCACCCCCGGATCAATCCCTCCACTCAGCCTTCCGACGTCGCCCGTGGATCAAGATCAAAAGCTGCAGCCGAGCTTGCGCTCATCCTGGAGTGGGGCGGCTGCGCCGCGGGTTTTGTGTAGGAGCTGCCGAGGGCTGCGATCTTTTGATCTTGATCTTGTGGGAGCTGGCCTGTCAGAGATGACGGCCTACGACCCGACCATTCTGTTACTGATGCCCCCGACCCAACTGTAGGAGTGAGCCTGCTCGCGATGGCGCCCTGACATCCAACTAATTCCTGACCAAATGCACTCAATTCATTGTGGGAGCTGGCTTGCCAGCGATGGTGGCATTACAACCGACCAATTCCTTACTGATGCGCCCGGTCCAAATGTGGGAGCGAGCCTGCTCGCGATGGCGGTCTGTTACCTGACCGATGTCCTGCAGATTGCACGCAGTCCCTGTGGGAGCTGGCTTGCCAGCGATGGCGGCATTACAACTGACCAATTCCTTACTGATGCGCCCGGTCCAAATGTGGGAGTGAGCCTGCTCGCGAAAACGGTCTGACAGACACCATAAAAAAAAACAGGGTGTTTGCGGATTTTTCTGTCGGTAAACGCAATCCTGCAGGCCCATTTAAATCACACAATCCGTTACGCCAGCGGACCTACAACACCTTGCGTCGTTACATACGCGTACGCGGCGCAGAAGACGTCCAAGCCATCGAGCAAGCCCGGCAAGATCTATCTGGTCAATCCAACGGTGGATGACGAAACGCTGCTGGTCGAAGCGTGCGAAACGCTGTCGTCGGCCAATGACATGGCCCGTGATATTGGCAACACCGTCGATCCGTCGCAGCGCAAGGCGATGCAGATACTGCAGCAGGTCATCATGCTGAGTGAGCTGCTGGTCAATCGTGTGCTGGATAACCATCACGTCTCGCGGTAGTTGCCGCCTCGGTGAGGGGCTTGTCCCCTCACTGCTTGCAGCCGTCTATAACAATCCTCAAACGACTCTTTTCCGGAGTTCCAGCTGATGTCCAAGACCGTCACCCCACCGTTAGAAGATCCGGTTTCCCCCTACGAATTTCCCGATTCAAGAAAACTCCACGACGCAGCCGAACGCGCGCTCGACTATTACCTGACTCCCGCAGCCCAGATCATGGCGACGCCTTACACCCCAAACGACATGTTTATGGTCAATCCGCAAATCGACACGGAGTCCTTGCTGGCCAATTCCTGCGAATCCCTCGCGTCAGCCACGGTCATGCTCGGTGACTTTGCCGGCGTGCTGGAAGGGCCGAACCGCAAGACCCTGTTGGGTATTGCGCAAGTGGTCATGTTGGGCGAATTGGCGGTGAATCAGGCGTTGGATAACATCGTGCCGAAGGAGTAAGTAGCAAGGCAATAAAAACCCCGGAAGCTCTCGCTATCCGGGTTTTTTATTGCCTTGCTATAGGCGAGTTCCGAGAATTGGCCAGCCAGTTAATCAAAGGTCGTCGAGGTCGGGATAGATGACTTTTCCCACAACCCATGGCTCAACAATCTCGCAATGCACCGTGCGCAGAAATGAACCCCACTCACCCCGGTTATGGGCATCCGGGCCAGTGATTGTCAGCAAGAGGTATTCATTCCGGAATGCGTCGTAGGCGTAGATAAGCCAGAAGTCGTTGTCAGGATCGTCAACCAAGGCGGTTCGATAATACTGGCGGTCTATTTTTGCCCAACGTGACTGGGTCGCTTGGGTGCTGGCCAGGTGGATGTGGTGCATATCGCTGAGGTCGAGTCGTTCGTCTCGCCCAAAAATAGCGGGCAGTTCACCGCACACTTTGTAGTTATAAAAATGAGCGGCAAAGTTTTTCCATTTGTTGATTTGTTCGAAAAGCGCAGAGATTTTGACTGCTGGCATCTATGGCTACTTTGTTATGGGTAGCTTGCCAGTGATCACATATTTATCGAACGCTTTCTGCCCATCACGCGCGGCTTGCCGGACATCAAGAAAAGTCAGTTCATCGCGAATGACTTTTTTAACCGGCTTGTCGATCTTTCTGGTGGTGGCCATCGGAGCCTCCAAAGGAGATGTATTCATACTGACCAGCTTAGGGGATTGGGTTTCTATCGGCAAACGATAGAACTAATCCAAAAAGCGAACCAGTCAGCGGATTCTGGCGTGCTTGTAGGGCATGGCGCCCCTATGTGTAGTCACGCCGTAAGCCACAACAAAAAACCCGGAAGCTCGCGCTATCCGGGTTTTTTGTATTACCCATCCAATCAGCGGTTAAACCGCTCCACCAACGAGTACTGCGTGTTGGCAGTTTTGGTCAGCTCTTCACTCAGCAACGCCGAGTTATGCGCCTGTTCCGAGGTCTGATCCGCCAATTCCGAAATATTGCTGATGTTGCGGCTGATTTCTTCAGCCACCGCACTTTGCTCTTCGGTTGCCGCAGCGATCTGGGTGGTCATGTCGGTGATGTTGGCCACTGCTTCGCTGATGCCGACCAGTGCCTGATCCGCCTCCAGTACCCGCGCCACACCTTCTTCGGCCTGGCGATGCCCGGCTTCCATGGTTTGCACGGCGCTGCTCGCAGTCTGCTGCAGCTTGGCGATCAAGGCATGGATCTGCCCGGTGGATTCGCTGGTGCGTTGCGCCAGTTGGCGCACTTCGTCGGCGACCACGGCAAAGCCACGGCCCATCTCGCCGGCACGGGCCGCTTCGATGGCGGCGTTGAGGGCGAGCAGGTTGGTCTGGTCGGCGATGCCTTTGATCACGTCGACCACGCCGCCGATTTCGTCGCTGTCCTTGGCCAGTTGCGTCACGGTCAGGCCGGTTTCGCCGACGACGACCGACAGGCGCTGGATGGCCTCGCGGGTTTCCCCGGCGATGTCGCGGCCGCGACCGGTCAGGCGATTGGCTTCCTGAGTGGCGTCAGCGGTGCGCTGCACGTGGCTGGCGACTTCCTGGGTGGTGGCGGCCATCTGGTTGACGGCGGTGGCGACCTGTTCGGTTTCCACGCGCTGGCGTTCCAGACCGCTGGAGCTGTTGTGCGCGAGGGCGTCGGACTGCTTGGCCTGATCGGTCAGGTGCTCGGCGGTGTCCTGCAGACGGGTCAGGCAGGTTTTCAGGCGGGCTTCCTGGCTGAGGATCGACATCTCCAGACGTGCCTGCGCGCCACGGCTGTCGGTATACATCTGCGCGATCAGCGGGTCGGAGGTGGTCTGTTCGGCCAGGCGCAGCAGGCGCTTGAGCCCGCGTTGTTGCCATTGCAGGCCCATCAGGCCCAGCGGCACCGAAAGACCAGCGGCCAGGGCGAAGCCCCAGTGCGAGTTCAAGGTCGCGCCGATCACGAAGCTCAGTTGGCTGACCAGAATGAACGGCAGCCAGTCCTGCAGCACCGGCAGCCATTTGTCGCTGGAAGGAATTGCCGACTTGCCCTGGTTGATGCGTTGGTAGAGCGCTTCGGCACGGCGGATCTGTTCGGCGGTGGGTTTGATCCGCACCGACTCGTAACCGACCACCTGATTGCCGTCGAACACCGGTGTCACGTAGGCGTTGACCCAGTAATGGTCACCGGATTTGCAGCGATTCTTGACAATGCCCATCCATGGCAAGCCTTGTTTCAGTGTGCCCCACATGTGCGAAAACACCGCCGCCGGGACGTCGGGGTGACGAACCAGGTTGTGCGGCGCACGGATCAGCTCTTCACGCGAAAACCCGCTGATTTCGACGAAAGCGTCGTTGCAGTAGGTGATCACGCCTTTGGCGTCGGTTGTGGAAATCAACCGCTGCTGAGCCGGGAAAGTCCGTTCGCGTTGTGTAATGGGCTGGTTATTACGCATGGTTTTTCAATCCGCAAGGCTTTGAAAGGTTGTCGGCGCTGTCAGGAAATTATTGAAGTTTTTTTTCAGATATAAGTACGGCGTCGCAAAACCGCTCTTGCTTCAAGCGGCCAGCATCGGATAGGTGAACAGCGCAAAATGCAGCAGATTCAGCCCGAAATGCGTGGCGATCGCTGCCGCCAATCCACCGAAACGGTGAGCCAGACCATAGCCGACACCCGCCAGCCCCGCGAGCAACACCCAGTGCCAGCCAGCACCCGCATGTGCCAGGCCGAAGATCAGCGACGCCAGCAGCAGGGCGAGATTGTCGCCGTGGGGCAGGTGCTTGAACAGGCGGCCCAGGCCTCCCTGTATATAGCCGCGAAACAGCGCCTCCTCGACCAGGGTCACCAGCAGCAGATTGTTCAGCAGCCACAACCACGCCTGATCGGGCCACTTCGGCGCCCAGGCAATCATGCCGAACAGAAGCGCTCCCCCCAGCGCCATTACGGCGCTCAAAGTCAGGCCCAGGACGCTGGCGAACACCGTCAGACGCAACGAGCGTGCCGCGACGATCCACGGGCAGGCCAGCAGCAGCCAGAAGCCGAGCAAGGGTTTGTCCAGATTGAGGTACATCACGAAAGGCACGGCGTCGTCGGTGAAGCGCATCCGGGCGATGGCCCGACCGTTGTCGAACCCCGGCAACCAGTGCAGCGCCAGCGACAGGGCGAGGAAGATAAACAGCGCGTGCCCCAGCAACCGCGCCACCGGCACCTGCTGTTGGCGCACGGCGAAACCGGCCACCAGCAACAATCCGACCGAGATCAGCGCGAGCCAGCCGAGGTGGCCAATGCTCAGCGCCCACCCGTAACCGAGGCTGAGAAGCGCCAGATAGACCCATGGCAACGCCTTCATCGAAAGTCCTTGTGCAGAATTTTGTGGAAGGGCTTTCTACACGGGTGGGGGCGTTGGGACAAGTCAAGGTGTGGCGGGAGGTGGGGACAACACAAAACACGATCGCCAGACCCGGATCCCTTGTGGGAGCGGGCTTGCTCGCGAAAGCGGTGTATCAGACAACATCCATGTCGCTGACACACCCTCTTCGCGAGCAAGCCCGCTCCCACAGTAGATCTGTGCGTGGCTGAGGAATCAGCGCAGATCGAGTTTCGCCGCCGCGCGCTCGGTGATTGCAGTACGCGTCTTCAACGACGCCGCTGCACGATTACGAGCCTCTTCGACGACAGCACTCGGCGCCGTCTGCGGACTGCCGGATTCAAACGGCGGTGCCGGCGCATATTCCAGTTGCAGTTGGATCAACTGCGCCGCCTCGGCTCCCACCAGTTCTGCGGCCAGCACCAGCGCAAAGTCGATTCCCGCGGTAATCCCGCCACCGGTAAACAGATTGCCGTCGCGCACCACCCGGTCCTGCACCGCAATCGCGCCGAGTTTCGGCAGCAGTTCGTGATAGGCCCAGTGGGTGGTCGCGCGTTTGCCTTTAAGCAGGCCCGCCGCGCCCAGCACCAGCGAACCGGTGCACACCGACGTCACATACCTGGCCTGCGCCGCCTGACGCTTGATGAAGCCCAGCGTCTGCTCATCTTCCATCAGCGGCCCGACCCCGGCGCCGCCGGGAATGCAGATCACATCCAGATTCGGGCAGTCGTCGAAGGTGGTGGTCGGTTTCAGCAGCAGGCCGGTGCTGGCGGTGACCGGCACCAGATCTTTCCAGATCAGATGCACCTGCACGTCCGGCAGCGAGGTCAGCACGTCATAGGGTCCGGTCAGGTCCAGTTGCTGCACCTGTGGAAACAACAGAAAACCGATCTGCAACGTCATGGGGGATTTCTCCATTTGAGGGGTGGACGGCTTTACTGTAGGCGCGTAGGTTCTGGCGCATACGCCAATCACCCCACGAATTACGCCAAATGCCCAAAGTCATCCATGTACTCGCGTTTGCCAACATGCAGATTCTCGATGTCACCGGCCCGCTGCAAGTGTTCGCCTCGGCCAACGACATCGCCCGCCAGCGCGGCTTGCCCGTGCCGTATACGCCGTCGGTGATTGCCTGCGAAGGCGGAGCGGTGATGTCCTCGGCGGGGCTGGCGGTGCTCGCCGAGCCGTTGCCGCAAGACGCCAGCGACACGCTGATTATCGCGGGTGGCTGGGGGATCTATCCGGCATCCGAAGATGAGTCGCTGGTGGATTGGGTACGCGAGCACGCAGCGAAATGTCGACGCGTGGCCTCGGTGTGTACGGGGGCATTTCTACTGGCGGCGAGCGGCTGGCTCGACGGACGTCGCGTGGTCACCCACTGGACCCGTTGCGAACAACTCGCGCAGCAGCATCCGAAGCTGCAGGTCGAAGCCAATCCGATCTTCATCAACGACGGCCCGGTCTGGACCTCGGCCGGCGTCACCGCCGGCATCGATCTGGCGTTGGCGATGGTCGAGGAAGATCTGGGCCGCGACCTCGCCCTCGACGTCGCCCGGCATCTGGTGGTGTTCCTCAAACGGCCGGGCGGGCAGTCGCAGTTCAGTGTGACCCTGGCCCTGCAGAATCAGGGCAATCGCTTTGATGAACTGCACGCCTGGATCGCCGAAAACCTCACCTGCGACCTCGGCGTGCCGACCCTGGCCGAACAGGCCGGCATGAGCGAACGCAGTTTCGTCCGCCACTACCGCGCCGACACCGGCCAGACCCCGGCCCGGGCGATTGAATTGATTCGTGTGGAAACGGCGCGGCGGTTGCTCAGTGATACCGGGCTGCCAGTGAAGCGAATCGCGGCCAATTGCGGCTTTGGCAGTGAAGAAACGTTGCGCCGCAGTTTTCTGCGGGCGATTGGCGTGACGCCGCAGGCGTATCGGGAGCGGTTTTCGATCAGCGCTGGAGCAGATCCAGTAGTGCCTTGAGTAGCTTTAAGAAAAGGGACAGTCGTTCGTCGCTTGAGGTTGCGGTTTCTTTTATTCAGGTGGGGACGTGCCGTACACGTCATATGACATGATGTTTATGTGTTTTTTTTCTATTTGATATTTGGTGTTTTTTATTCTTATCAATGTCGCATCCTCGCCTTTCCAGAGTACCCATGGCTTCATAAGTGCGCACGATTTCTTGTTTATACGTTTTATTTTTGATTGGTCGATGGATTGGAAGTAATCACATAGTTCGTCGGTAAGGACTATTTCATCTGCTTGAAAGCTTCCCAGTCCAAGTGTGCGCATTATGCCCTTCGGGATGGCTGCTGTGCTCTGAGTTGCAATGAGTATGGCTATCAATAGTGAGAAGGCGATTAGCAGGGTGTTGGTGGCGCTTGCTCTTTTGAGCGAGGCAATGAATATGTTTGCGAAAAGAACGAATGTAAAACTTACGAAAACGATAATTCGGGTGGTAGATTCTTTGAGGTCAGAGTTGGGAATGTCTTCTACGCCATGTAATACAAGAGTTACTAGCGTGTAAGTACATACGCTCATAATGAGCGCGTTGATTGCTAAAGCGGTTGCGTGTTTTATCAGTTTCTCATTGTGTGCAAACATTGAGATTGGCCAAAATAATAATATGCATATTATGAGTATTAATGAATATTCTCTAATATTCTCAAATAAAAGCGCGCAAAGGACTAGTGCGATGAATAAAAATAGTACCACGCCTTGACGGTGGAGGATGTATTTGAAGCGAAGAGGTTGGTTTTCGCCGAAATCTTCGATCAGATCCCTCCATATAAAGGATGGGAAGATAAAAAGACCGGCCATGGTCAGAGAGAAAATCATTCCAATGATGAGTGCTGAGAATAACAGCATTATCGAGTCTGTTAGAGATATGCGAGGGGTGTAATTAATGTGAGCGAAGTACAGAAAGAAGATGCCAAGGCCAGCGCTGATGCTCATGGCGTAATACGCTTTTCGCGTATTTTCCGAGAAGATAGAGCGAGCAAAACGACTGGCTTGAAGTTTAAGTATTGCAAGTGGATCAGTAGTTTCAGTTTCGGGTTTCGGGATGTCAGCTGTCATGTTTTTGCTTCGGTTTCGTATGATTCGCACAAGGCGAATTAGATTAGGAGGATATAAGTGCGGCGAGCGCAACAGCTTGGGTTAATGGGTTTCAATTTCCGCCACCTGATTGAAATACTTCGTCCGATCCGGGGTAAACGTTACCCGCATCTTCGTCCGCGAGCAGGTCAGCGAACGTTCCTCACCCAGATCAATATCCAGATCCTCGCCCCGCAAGCCCTGCCACTGGGCGAGGTATTTCAGTGAGCCGTATTTCTCGTTTTTCTTCAGGCTTCGGCTCACGCCTCCTTTCCAGCCGAGTACCGGCAGTTCGCCGGCGAGGCATTGTTGCGCAAGGTCGGGGAAGCGCGTGGCGCGCTGGCGGCCGATTTCCCAGCATTTGATCAGGCCTTTGTCGGCGGCTTCCCAGAGTTGGGTGCGGGTCAGGCCGGTGCGCAGGGGCGTGGCGATGGGGCGATGGACATGCAGGGTCATTCTGGTTCCTTGAATTCGGGTTTTATTGGACAGCTCCGCTGTGCCCGTTGCGGTGGATGGTAGGGGGGGATGTAACAGCTGGCAACAGGGTATTTCAGGGTGTAAGTGCAGGTTACGGGGGAGGGATTGGGCGGAGATTGTTTAGACGAAGTAGGAGCTGAATGACCTGGCGTGTGGCGAGGGAGCTTGCTCCCGCTCGGCTGCGAAGCAGGCGCAAAGCCAGACAATGCGGTTCTTCTGGAGAAGTGGGGACGCAGGGATTGGGGCCGCTTCGCGACCCGGCGGGAGCAAGCTCCCTCGCCACAGAAGTTCACCAACGTTTATTTTTGTGTAGGAATCAGTCCTGCAAAAGCCGAGTTGTAAGGGATATTTCCGACAGAGTGCGGCGAATATTACGGCTGCCAAACACTCTTCTCCCCACTCAAACGCCGATCAAGAAAACTCGCCGCGCTGATCAGCGCCAGATGCGTCAACGCCTGCGGGGTATTGCCCAGATGCCGGCCCTTGCTGTCGAACTCTTCGGCGTACAGCCCCAGCGGGTTCGCATAGCGCAGCAGTTGTTCGAACTCCAGGTGGGCCTTTTCCACCTGACCGGCCCGGGCCAGGCATTCGACGTACCAGAACGAGCAGGCAGCAAATGCGCCTTCGGTGCCGGTCAAACCGTCGATGTTGGCGTCGTCGTTGCGATAGCGATAGACCATGCCATCACGCACCAAGTGCTTTTCGATCGCTTCAAGGGTAGACAACCAGCGCGGGTCCTTGGCGCTGACGAAGCGCACCAGCGGCATCAGCAGCATCGAACCGTCGAGCGCGGTGCCGCCCTTGTACTGGACGAAATGCCCGCGCTCCTCGTCCCAGAAGTTATCCCAGATGTCGGCGTAGATCGCCTGCCGGGTCTGGTCCCACTGGGCGAACGGTGCCGGCAGTGAGCGTTTCGAGGCCAGGCGAATCGCCCGGTCCAGTGCCACCCAGCACATCAGTCGCGAGTGCAGGAAGTGATGTTGCTCACCGCGCATTTCCCAAATGCCTACGTCGGTGGTCTGCCAGGTCTCACACACCTGATCGACCACTTCACGCACATGTTTCCAGCCCTGATGGGAAATCGCGTCGCCGTACTTGTTGACCAGATACACCGCGTCCATCAGTTCGCCAAAGATATCGAGCTGAATCTGGTCGTACGCGCCATTGCCGATGCGCACCGGTTGCGCGCCGCCATGACCGGAGAGGTGGGAGAGTTCGGTTTCCGGCAATTCCTGACGGCCATCGATGGCATACAGGATGTTGAGTTTGGTTGACTGCCCATGACAATCGCTGACCCGCCCGCGCAGCCAGCCCATGTAGGCGTTGGCCTCAGCGACAAAGCCCAAGCGCATGAACGCGTAAACGGTGAACGAGGCGTCGCGGATCCAGGTGTAGCGATAGTCCCAGTTGCGCTCGCCGCCGGGGGTTTCCGGCAGACCGAAGGTGGCGGCGGCGAGGATTGCACCGTGCTTGCGCGAGGTCAGCAGTTTCAGCGCCAGCGCCGAGCGGTTGACCATTTCCCGCCAGCGTCCGCGGTAGTTGGACTGGCCGATCCAGTCGCGCCAGAACTTCAGCGTGCGTTCCACGCACATTTTTGCGCCGTCATCCTTAAAGCGTGGATCGTCGGCCCCCCCGAGGAGGAATTCGGCGTTCTGATCCTGGTTCAAACTGAACGATGCGACGGCCGATTCGCCATCGATCTGCAGCGCCTGATCCGCCACCAGTCGCAGCGACGGCTGACCCTCGGCGCTGAAGACCACCGATTGTTCGTCCATCTGCGCCCGGGTGTTGGCGCGGGCGTAGTCATGGCGCACCGCGCAGCGCATATGAAAAGTGGCCTGGCCGCTGACCACCCGCACCCGGCGCATCAGCAGCGGCAGGTCATCGACACTGTCGCCGATCGGCAGCAGGTCGGTGATCTCCACCACCGCATGTTCGCTGAGCCAGCGGGTTTGCAAAACGTTGGTGTCCGGCAGGTAGATCTGCTCGCGCCGGGCATCGGGCAGATCCGGCGCGAGCTGGAAAATCCCCGCCTCGGGCGTGTCGAGCAGCGAACAGAAGATCGACGGACTGTCGAATTCCGGCCAGCAGAAAAAATCCACGCTGCCTTTGTCGTTGACCAGTGCGGCACTGCGCAGGTCGCCGATGATGCCATGGGCGTCGATCGGGCTTTGTCGTTCAGGATGATGCTCAGCCATTGCCACGAAACTCCGGATAAAGACTCATGCCGCCGTCGATGAACAGGGTGGTGCCGACGATGTAGTCGGCAGCGTCGGAAGCGAGAAACACCACCGCGTTGGCGATGTCTTCGACATCGCCGATGCGTCTGTAGGGAATCAGATCCAGCAGTTTTTCGCCGGCGGCGCCTTCGGTGGCGTCTTGGTTGATGGCGGTGCGAATCGCCCCCGGCGCGATGCTGTTGATGCGGATGCGCTGATGGCTGACTTCCTGGGCGAGGGTCTGCATCAACTGATCGACGCCGCCCTTGGAGGCTGCGTAGTTGACGTGCCCGGCCCATGGAATGCGCTGATGCACCGAACTCATGTGAATGATCTTGCCGGCGGCGCGGGACACGCCTTCACGCACGCCTTGCCGATTGAAAATCCGCAGCGCGGCGCGGGCGCAGAGGAACTGCCCGGTGAGGTTGACGCCGATCACCGTGTTCCAGTCTTCCAGCGTCATGTCCACCGCCGCGGCGTCCTTTTGCAGGCCGGAATTGGCCAGCAGAATGTCCAGCGAACCGAAGGCGTCCAGAGTCTCGGCGAACAACCGTTCGACCTCGTCCTCCTTCGACACATCGGCACCGATGGCCAGTGCCTGACCGCCATCGGCAATGATCTGCCGGGCCAGTGCTTCGGCGGGTTCCGCCTGACGGTTGTAATTGATGACGACGGCTGCGCCGGCAGCGGCCAGGGCTTTGGCGGCGGCGTGGCCGATGCCGGAGCTGGCGCCGGTAATCAGGGCTACTTGTCGGGCGAGGGAAATCTGCATGCGAAGTCGTGCCTTGCGTGAGGGCCTATTTAGCTGACTGGTCGCAAGTGGAGAGAGTTCAAGAGCAAAGATCAAAAGATCGCAGCCTTCGGCAGCTCCTACATGGAAATGCGATCACCTGTAGGAGCTGCGGCACGCTGCGATCTTTTGCTCTTCAGGCCTTCACATTCCACCAACAATTCCCTGCTTCCACGCCCGTCAGCCTTTATGGCAACTTGGCCGCCCCTGATGAGGCTGTAACCCATGGCAAACCCCTACCGCGAATTATTCACCGCCCCCGGCGCCCGGGCTTTTGTACTGGCCGGGATGATCGCGCGCATGCCGATTTCCATGACCGGCATCGGCGTGATCACCATGCTTTCGCAACTGAAGGGCGGGTACGCGCTGGCCGGTGCGGTGGCGGCGACCTTCGCCCTGGCCACGGCGTTTTGTGCGCCGCAGGTCTCGCGTCTGGTGGATCGTTTCGGTCAGGGCAAGGTGCTGCCGCTGTCGGCATTGATCGGTGGCGGGGCGCTGCTGATGTTGCTGCTGTGCACCCGCTTGCAGGCGCCGACCTGGACGCTGTTCATCTTCGCCGCGCTGGCCGGTTGCATGCCAAGCATGTCGGCAATGGTGCGCGCACGCTGGACCGAGATCTATCGCGGCCAGCCGCAATTGCAGACCGCTTATGCACTGGAATCCGTGCTCGATGAAGTTTGTTTCATCGTCGGCCCGCCATTGTCGGTGGGGTTGTGTGTGGTGGCGTTTCCCGAGGCCGGGCCATTGGCCGCGCTGTTGGCGCTGGCGGTCGGCGTAACGGCGTTTGTCGCCCAGCGCAGCACCGAACCGGCGGTGCACCCGCAGGAGTCGCAGCATCAGGGTTCGATCATTCGCTCGACCGACGTGCAATGGCTGCTGGCGTTGATGCTGGCCATGGGCGTCATCGTTGGCGTGGTCGATGTGGTCAGCGTTGCCTTCGCCCAGCAGCAGGGCCAGCCGGCGGCGGCGAGCATCGTGTTGTCGGTGTACGCCATCGGCTCGTGTCTGGCCGGTATCGCGTTTGGCGCGATGCGTTCGAAATTGCCGTTGCCGCGGCTGTTTCTGTACGGCGGTGTAGCGACGGCGGTGACCACGCTGCCGCTGTTGCTGGCGAGCAATATTTTCGGTTTGTCGCTGGCGGTGTTTGTCGCCGGGTTGTTCTTCTCGCCGACGCTGATCGTCGCCATGGCGCTGGTTGAGCGCATCGTGCCGCCGGCCAAGCTCACCGAAGGCCTGACCTGGCTGGTCACCGGTCTGAGCATCGGGGTGGCGATTGGCGCGGCTGGATCCGGCGCACTGGTGGACGCCTTCGGTGCGCGCAGCGGATTCTGGCTGGCGATCGCGGCCGGCGCGGTGGTGCTGGGTTCAGCTGTGCAGAGTTTCCGCCATTTGAAGTGATCGGCATTCGGACTAATTCGCGCCACGCCTCATCCGTTCTCTTTTACAGATAACCCATTGAGGTAAACGCGGTGACAAAGCTGACACTGCTGTGCCTGCCCTATTCGGGCGCCAGCGCGATGGTCTACAGCCGCTGGCGGCGCCAACTGCCGTCATGGCTGCAATTGCAACCGGTGGAGTTGCCCGGGCGCGGTGCCCGTTTCGACGAACCCCTGCAAACTGACATGCGAGCCCTGGCCCGCCAGTTGGCCCGTGAGCACAAACCCGGCCTGCAAACGCCTTACGCCCTGTTCGGTCACAGCCTCGGCGCGCTGCTGGCGTGCGAGATGGCGCACGCCTTTCGCGAGCTCGGCGCGCCGGAACCGGTGGCGCTGTTCGCCTCCGGCACGGCGGCGCCGACCATGCGCAGCGACTACGATCGCGGGTTTGCCGAAGCGCGCAGCGATGAGGAATTGATCGATCAACTGCGCACCTTTCAGGGCACCAGCGAAGAAGTGCTGGCCAACCAGGAACTCATGAGCCTGACGCTGCCGGTGCTGCGCGCCGACTTCATGATGTGCGGACGCTTCAGTCCGGCGCAGCGGCCGCTGCTCAATTGCCCGGTGCATGTGCTGGGCGGCAAGGAAGACCGCGCGACCACCGAGCAACTGATCGGCTGGAGCAAGGAAACCCTGGGCAGTTTTTCCGTGGACATGATGACCGGTGGGCATTTCTTCATTCATGAGCACGAAGCCCGGGTGATCCGCACGATCAAGACGCATCTGGAAGTCCATCACCGGCGTCATGCGCAAGCGGCGGCACCGGCGTTTTGACGCACCGCTCACTATCGAGTGATTACAGGAGGCCAGTCATGGCTGTTGCTGTGGAATTTTCCGTTCGGCCGCTGCTGCCGCAACGAGGGCGCTTGCCGCTGTTGGTGGAGGCGACCGAGGCGGATACCGACCTGTTGGCGGTGTTCGATGAAGTGAAAGCGCTGGTCGATGAGCATCTGCTGCGCGATGGCGGGGTGCTGTTCCGCGGATTTCGTCTCGACGGCGCTGAACAGTTTCGTCAGTTCGCGGCCAGTTTCGGTCATCCGCTGTTGAACTATGAGTTCGGCTCCACGCCGCGCACCAACGTCACCCAAGGCGTATACACCTCGACCGAATACCCGGCGCACCAGAGCATTCCGCTGCACAACGAACAGGCTTACTCCCGCGACTGGCCGATGAAAATCTGGTTCTACAGCATGATTGCGGCGAAGTCCGGTGGCGAAACGCCGATTGCCGACAGCCGCGAAGTCTATCGGCGTATTCCGGTGGCCATTCGTGAGCGCTTTGTCAGCAAAGGTCTGATGTATGTGCGCAACTTCGGTAACGGTCTGGATGTGGCCTGGGAAGATGTGTTCAACACCGAAGACCGCGAGGTCGTCGAGGCGTACTGCAAGGCCCATGGCATCCTTTGCGAGTGGAAGGATGACGGCGAGTTGCGTACCCGTCAGACCTGTCAGGCGGTGGCGGTGCATCCGGTGACTGGCGATCATGTCTGGTTCAATCAGGCGCACCTGTTCCACATCTCCAACTTGCAGCCGGAAGTGCGCGAAAGCCTGTTGGATATCGTCGATGAGGAGGACTTGCCGCGTAACGTTTATTACGGTGACGGCTCGGCCATCGAAGACGAAGTGCTGGCGCAGATCCGTGCGGTGCTCGATGAATGCGCGATCAGTTTCCCGTGGCAGGAAGGCGACGTACTGATGCTCGACAACATGTTGTCGGCCCATGCGCGTTCGCCGTTCGAAGGGCCGCGCAAAGTCATCGTGGCCATGGCCGAGGGGCATTCCCAAGGCCCGCTCTGAGCCATCGGGAGGTTGCCCGTGAAGCTGCCGAAGCCGGTCTTGGACCGGCTTCGGCGTTTGTGCGTCGGTGTGGGTAACCGCCGGGCCGCTGGTGCGCCAGCGCGCTAAATCATTGCGTTTGTCATTCGTTCTTGTTGATACGACCGGGCCTCCTGGTCACGCCGCCGATCAGCAAGGACCCAATGCATGAATGCCGCAGACGCACAGAAACTAGCCCGCCGCTTTATCGAACTGCCACAGGACAAACGCCGTTTGTTTCTCGCCGGCATGGCCCGCGAAGGCATCGATTTTGCGCAGCTTCCCATGACCGCCTGTGACGGGATCGCCGAGCGTGACGGCCTGTCCTACGCCCAGCAACGGATGTGGTTTCTCTGGCAACTGGATCCGCAAAGTGCTGCCTACAACCTGCCGATGGCCGTGCGTCTGAACGGCGCGTTGCAGGTGCAGGCGCTGGAGCAGGCGTTCAGCCTGCTGGTCGCGCGGCACGAATGTCTGCGCACCACCTTCGGTCAGGTCGGCGAGCGTGCCTTCCAGCGTGTGGCCGAGCCGCAGGCGCTGCAACTGCCCCTCACCGATTTGAGCGCGGTGCCCGAACAGCAGCGCTGGCCGCTCGCGCAACAGCACATGATGGCTGAAGCCACGCAAGCGTTCGATCTGCAAAACGGCCCGCTGCTGAGCCTGCGCCTGTTGCGTCTGGCCGAGCAGGAGCACGTGCTCCTGCTGACCTTGCACCACATCATTGCCGATGGCTGGTCGATGAATATTCTCATCGACGAGTTCATGCGTACCTACGATGCGCTGGTGGCGGGGCGTGAGCCATCGTTGCCGGCGCTGACCGTGCATTACCGCGATTACGCGCTGTGGCAGCGCAGCTGGCTGGAGGCGGGTGAGCGCGAACGGCAACTGGACTACTGGCGCGCACAATTGGGCGACGAGCATCCGGTCCTGGAGTTGCCGACCGACCGCGCTTATCCGGCGCAATCGAGTCACCAGGGCGCGCGTCTGGAAACGGTCATTGATGCGGCGCTGCGTCAGGAGCTGAAAAGCCTTGCCCAGCGTCAGGGCGTGACCCTGTTCGTGGTGCTGCTCGCGGCGTTCAAGACGTTGTTGCATCGCTACAGCGGGCAGACCGACATTCGCGTCGGCGGCCTGATTGCCAACCGCACCCGCAGCGAAACGGAAGGGCTGATCGGCTTCTTCGTCAACACCCAGATCCTGCGCAGCGAAGTCACCGCGCAAACCCGTTTCACCGAGCTGTTGCAGCGGCTGCGCGAGGCCGCACTCGGCGCGCAGGTTCATCAAGAGCTGCCGTTCGACGCCTTGATCGAGGCCCTGCAACCGGCGCGTAGCCAAAGCCACAATCCGCTGTTTCAGGTGATGTTCAACCATCAGCCGCTGGTGACCGACTTGCAGTACGTGCAGTTGGAATCGGGTCTGCAGGTGGGTTATCTGACGCAAGAGCAACTGGCCGGCAGCGCTCGGCAACATGCGGCCACCAGCGATTTGATGCTCGATACCCGCGAAGAAGGCGAGCAGCTGTTCGCCGCCTTCACGTACGCCACCGATATTTTTGATGCCGCGACCATCGCCGCGATGGCCGGGCATTGGCGCAACATTCTTGAATCCGTCTGCCGCGACCCGCAGCAGGTCATCGGCGAAGTCGCGCTGCTGGCAGATGCCGAGCGCGCGCAACTGATTCAGGCCACTGCTGCGGCGCCGCGTTTCGCCAGCGTGCAAAACCTGTTCGAGGCGCAAGTGGCACGTACGCCGCAGGCAACGGCCGTGATCCTCGCCACCGCGCCGTCACCGTCACTGACCTATGCCGAACTCAATGCGCGCAGCAATCGCCTGGCGCATCAGCTGCGCGCGCGCGGTGTCGGCCCGGACGTGCTGGTCGGTGTGGCGTTGGGGCGCTCGCTGGAGCTGGCGGTGGCGTTGCTGGCCGTGCTCAAGGCGGGCGGCGCCTATGTGCCGCTGGACCCGCAAACTCCGGCTGAACGGTTACGTCACGTGCTGGATGACAGTGGCTTGAAACTGCTGCTGACCGACAACGCCAGCCTTGCCAGCCTGCCGGCGCTGGAGGCTGTCGAGTGCCTGTGCCTGGAGCAATTGTCCGGCGAGACTTCGGCCGACAACCTGTCGTTAACGGTCGCGCCGCAGAATCTTGCCTACGTGATCTACACCTCCGGTTCCACCGGGCGGCCCAAAGGCGTGGCGGTCAGTCACGGCGCACTGAGTGAATTCATCGAGCGCGCCATCGATTACAGCGACCTGCGCGAAGGTGACCGGGTCCTGCAGTTCGCCACCAGCAGCTTCGACGGTTTTGTCGAGCAGTTCTTCCCGCCGCTGTGCCATGGCGCCGCTGTGGTGCTGCGCGATGCGCCATTGTGGGACAGCGCAACGTTGCGTCAGGTGATTGTCGATCACGGCATCACCCTGGCAGACCTGCCGGCCGCGTACTGGTATTGGCTGGTGCAGGAATATGCAGCGCAACCGCCGGCCGGTTTTGGCGCGCTGCGACAGCTCCACGTCGGTGGCGAGGCCATGGCGGTGGACGGTTTGCGTCTGTGGCAACAGGCCGGGCTGAGGCATGTGCGGTTGCTCAACACCTACGGGCCGACCGAAGCCACGGTGGTTTCGACCATTCATGATTGCAGTGCACTGACGGCAGACGCCGTGTCCTGGCGCGGCATCCCGATTGGCAAGGGTCTCGATGCCCGGCGTCTGTACGTGCTGGACGATGATTTGAACCTGCTGCCGCAAGGTGCGGTGGGCGAGTTGTACATCGGTGGCCCGGGCCTGGCCCGTGGTTATCACCGTCAGCCGATGCTCAGTGCCGAGCGCTTTATCGCCGACCCGTTCGCCGCAGGGCAGCGTCTGTACCGCACCGGGGACCGTGCCCGACTGCGCGCCGATGGCGCGCTGGAGTATGTCGGCCGAGTCGACCATCAAGTGAAGATCCGCGGTTTCCGCATCGAGCTGGGCGAAATCGAGTCGCGCCTGCAACAGTGCCCGGGCATTCGCGAGGCGGTGGTTCTGGCGGTGCCGCTCAGCGGCGGCCAGCAACTGGTGGCGTACGTGGTCGGCGAGCACGCCGTGCTGGAAAGCGCCGCCACCCAGTCGGCGTTCCGCCAGCAAATCCGCACCGCGCTGCAAGCCCATCTGCCGGACTACATGGTGCCGGGGCATTTGCTGTTGTTGCCGAATCTGCCGCTGACACCGAGCGGCAAGCTCGACCGCAAGGCCTTGCCGGCGCCGGATGCGAGCCAGTTGCAAGGCGACTATCGCGCGCCGCAAACCGACACCGAGCAGTGTCTGGCGCAAATCTGGGCCGAGGTCCTGCAAGTGTCGCGGGTCGGTCTGGATGATCACTTTTTTGAACTGGGCGGCCATTCGCTGCTGGCCGCGCAGGTGATCGCGCGCATCAAAACTCAATTGGGCGTGGTCTTGCCATTGCGCAGCCTGTTCGAAAAACCGTTGCTGGCCGATCTGGCGGCAGTGCTGGCGCAACAGGTGGACAGTGCAACGGATGACGACTGGTCCGACATGGATCAGTTCATGAATGCTTTGGAAGGAGAAGAAGTATGAGCGGCACCATGGCGGAGCGTATCGCTAAAAGATTCGTCGGCTTGCCGCTGGAGCAGCGTCGACAGTTTCTGGCCAGACTGCGCGAGGACGGCAAGGACTTCAGCCTGTTGCCGCTGCCGGTCAGTCGTCACGAGGTCACGCCGATACCGTTGTCGTTCGCTCAGCAACGCCTGCTGTTTCTCTGGCAACTCGAACCGCAGAGCGCCGCGTACAACATGGCGGCCGGCCTGCGCCTGAAAGGGCGTCTGGACGAATCGGCGCTGCAACGCTCCTTCGATCATCTGGTCACGCGCCATGAAGTGCTGCGCACCGTGTTCCACACCGACGGCGATCAGCCGCAGCAGGTGATTCTCGAGCAGCAATCGATCGCTCTGGAACGGATTGACCTGACCGGCCTCGCGGCTTCGCAGCGCGAGCCGGCCTTGGCGCAACAGGTCCAGACAGTCACCGCGCGACCGTTCGATTTGCGCCATGGACCGCTGCTGCGTGCGAGTCTGTTTGCTCTGGCCGAAGAGGAATTCGTGCTGGTGGTGAGCATGCACCACATCGTCTCCGACGGTTGGTCGATGGACGTGATGGTCAAGGAATTCGTCCAGTGTTATCAGGCCTTCAGTCTTCAGCGCGAGCCGCAGTTGCCGGCGCTGCCGTTGCAATACGCCGACTATGCGATCTGGCAGCGGCGCTGGCTGGAAGCCGGCGAGGGCGAGCGTCAACTCGATTACTGGCGTCAGCAGCTCGGTGAGGAACATCCGCTGCTGGAAGTGGCGCCGGACTTTGCCCGGCCCCTGACGCAAAGCTTCGCAGGCCAGACCCTGAGCTTTGATTTCGGTGCGCAACTGTCCCTGCAACTCAATGCGTTTGCCCGCAGCAAGGGCATCAGTCTGTTCATGCTGGTGCTGGCGGGTTTCTCGCTGTTCCTCTCGCGTCAGGCCGGGCAGCGCGACATTCGCGTCGGCGTGCCGAATGCCAATCGTGGCCGTGCCGAAGTCGAAGGGTTGATCGGTTTCTTCGTCAACACCCAGGTGTTGCGTTGCGAGATCGATGAGCGCGGCAGTTTCGAAGACTTGCTGGCGCAGGTGCGCGAGGCGGCGTTCGGCGCGCAGGCGCATCAGGAACTGCCATTCGAGCAACTGGTGGACGAATTGGTGGCGGAACGAACCCTGGGCCACAACCCGCTGTTCCAGGCCAAGTTCAACCAGAACGTCGGTATGCAGAAACAGCGCTCGATGAACCTGCCGGGACTGAGCGTGGCCGAGTATCCGCTGGACAAGGACGGCACCCACTTTGATCTGGCGCTGGACATCACCGACGACGGCACGCTGATCCACGGCCAGCTGACCTATGCCAGCGACCTTTATCGCGCACAAACCGTCGAGGGCTTTGTGCCGGCGTTACTCGGTCTGTTCGGCGAATTGCTCAAGGCACCGCAAGCGCCGTTGCACAGCGTCGCCACGCGGGCTCCGGTGGTGCTCGCAGCACCGGGCGAACCGGCGTTGTCAGTGTTGCAGCTGTGGGCTCATCAAGTGGCGCAACAGCCCGAAGCACTGGCTGCGCGCGACCTGCATCAGACCCTGAGTTTTCAGGCGCTGGACCAGGCCGCCAATCGTCTGGCCCATCATCTGCTGGCGCAGGGCATCAGCCCCGGCCAAGCGGTAGCGGTGCTGATGGAGCGTTCGCTGGACTGGCTGACCTGTGTGCTGGCGATCTTCAAGGCCGCAGCGGTGTACATGCCGCTGGACGTAAAGGCGCCGAACGCGCGCTTGCAGCAGATGCTCGGCAATGCCGGCGCGCGCCTGCTGTTGTGCGCGCAAGGGGATGCGCGGGTGTCCGCGCTGGCGGTCGACGGTTGTCAGGGGCTCGCGTATGCGCCGCAACAGTGGCAACAAGAGGCGGATGTCAGCCCGGTGGTGCCACTGTTTACGCAGTCCCCGGCGTATGTGATTCACACCTCCGGTTCCACCGGGCAACCCAAGGGCGTGCTGGTCAGTCACGGGGCGCTGGGCAGTTACGTGCGCGCTGTGCTGGAGCGCCTCGCGCCGACGCCGGACACCAGCATGGCGCTGGTGTCGACCATTGCGGCGGATCTGGGCTTCACGGTGTTGTTCGGCGCGCTGTGTTCCGGTCGCCTGTTGCACGTATTGCCGGAAGAACTGGGTTTCGACCCGGATCGATTTGCCGAGTACATGGCTACGCATCAAGTGGGCATGCTGAAAATCGTCCCGGGGCACCTGGCGGCGTTGTTGCAGGCTGGCCGCGCCGCCGATGTGCTGCCGGCGCAGGCGCTGATCGTCGGCGGCGAAGCCTGCTCGCCGGCACTGGTGGAACGCGTGCGTCAGCTCAAGCCGGAGTGCCGCATCATCAACCACTACGGGCCGAGCGAAACCACGGTCGGTGTGCTGACCCACGAGGTCAGTGAGCTGGCGGCCGACGCGCGCAGCGTTCCGGTCGGCACCGCGCTGAGCGGTGCGCAGGTCTACATCGTTGACGATGTGCTGAACAATGTCGCCGATCAGGTGGCCGGCGAGTTGTACATCGGTGGTGACAGCGTGGCGCTGGGGTATCTCGGGCAACCGGGTCTGACTGCCGAGCGCTTCCTGCCTGATCCGTTCGGCGCCCCGGGGGCGCGGGTCTATCGCAGTGGTGACCGGGTGCGGCGCAATCGTCAGCAAGCGGTGGAGTTCATCGGTCGCGCCGACGATCAGGTCAAGGTGCGTGGTTATCGCGTCGAACCGGCGGAAGTCGCGCGGGTGCTGCTCGGCCTTGACGGCGTCAGTGAGGCGGCGGTGCTCGCCCTGGCCCTGGATGACGATCCGGCGCGCCTGCAACTGGTGGCGTGGTGTGTGCCGGCGGCCGCTGCGACCGTGCAGGCACACGCTCTGCGCGAGCAGTTGCAGGCGTGCCTGCCGGAGTACATGGTGCCGGCGCAGATTGTGCTGCTGGAGCAACTGCCGCTGACGGCCAATGGCAAACTCGACAAGCGTGCCTTGCCGGTGCCGGGCGTGGTCACGCAGCATTTCGTTGCGCCGGTGGGAGAGGTCGAGGAGAAGCTGGCGGCAATCTGGGCCGAAGTGCTCAAGCTTGAGCGCGTGGGCACCAGCGACAACTTCTTCGAGCTGGGCGGTGACTCCATCCTCAGCCTGCAGATCATTGCCCGGGCCAAGCGCCAAGGGATCAAGCTAAGTCCCAAGCAACTGTTCGAAAAACAGACCATTGGCCAGTTGGCTGCGGTGGCCAGGCTGATCGAAGCCAAACCGGTGGCGGCCACGGCGCAGCCGAATCGTGGGCCGCTGCCGTTGTTGCCGATTCAGGCACGCTTCTTCGAGACCGACATTGCCCAGCGTCAACACTGGAACCAGTCGGTCATGTTGCAACCGACCAGCACCCTTGACGGCAATCACCTGCGCACTGCGTTGGCGGCACTGGTCGAACAACACGACGCACTCGCGCTGAATTTCCAGTGCTCGGGCGATACGTGGCAGGCACTGGCGCAGACCCAGCGTGATCCGGAGTTGTTGTGGCTGCGCGAACTGGACAGTCTGGCGGCGTTGCCGGCACTCGCTGACGAAGCCCAGCGCAGCCTCGATCTGCAACAGGGACGCTTGCTGCGTGCGGTGCTGGTGAACTTGCCGCACGCTGAGCAACGCCTGTTGCTGGTCATTCATCACCTGGTGGTCGACGGGGTGTCCTGGCGCATTCTGCTGGAGGATCTGCAGCACGCTTACACCGCGCTGGCCGCCGGCACGCCGCTGGTTCTGGCGGGTAAAAGCACGTCGCTGCACAGTTGGGCCGAACATCTGCAGCGGTATGCGCAAAGCGAGGCGCTGGCTGCCGAGAGCGACTACTGGCGTGCAACCCTGGAGGCGGGCGACGCACAACTGCCGCGAGATTTCCCGCAGGACAGTCAGACCCGTGCCGAGGCGGCCCGGGCCAGTTCGCGCCTGAGTCAGGCGCTGACCCACAAGCTGCTCAAAGTCGCTCCCGCGGCGTATCGCACGCAAATCAACGACCTGCTGCTGACTGCGCTGGCAAGGGTGTTGTGCGACTGGAGCGCGCAGCCTTCGGTATTGATTCAGCTCGAAGGGCACGGGCGCGAAGATCTGTTCGACGAGGTCGATCTGAGTCGCACGGTCGGCTGGTTCAGCAGCCTGTTCCCGGTACGCCTGACCCCGGATGTGAATCCGGGTGCCTCCCTGTGTGCGATCAAGGAACAACTGCGTGCGGTGCCGGGCAAAGGCATCGGTTATGGCGTGCTGCGATATCTGAGCCGACGCGCCGAGCTGCAGGAATTGCCGCAGCCGCGCGTGACGTTCAACTATCTGGGCCAGTTCGACGGTGCCTTCAGCGCTGACGAGGGCGCGCTGTTCGTGCCAAGTGGCGAAAGCACCGGCGCCAATCAGGACGCCGCTGCACCGTTGGGCAACTGGCTGAGCATCGATGGTCAGGTGTACGGCGGTGAACTGGAACTGACCTGGACCTTCGGCACGGGCATGTACCGCGCAGAAACCATCGCGGCGCTGGCCGAAGCCTATCGGCGTGAGCTGGAGCGTCTGATCGAGCACTGCTGCGACAGCGGTGAAGCAGGCGTCACGCCGTCGGACTTCAGTCTGGCGACCTTGACCCAGGCACAGCTGTCGACACTGCCAATCCCGGCCCGTGACATCGTCGATCTGTACCCGTTGTCGCCGATGCAGCAAGGCATTCTGTTCCATAGCGTCAACGATCCGGACAGCCCGGCGTACACCAACCAGTTGCGTGTCGACGTGCAACAACTGGACGCCGAGCGCTTCCGTCAGGCCTGGCAGCACACCGTTGAGGCCCACGAGATTCTGCGCAGCGCATTCATTTGGCCGCAGGATGCCGCCGCGGCGGTGCAAGTGGTGCGGCACCACGTGCAGATGCCATGGCAGGTCGAGGATTGGCGTGGCCGGGCTGACCTCGGCGCAGCGCTGGAACAACTGGCCAGTGACGATCTTGCCAGCGGGTTCGACCTGACCGCCGCGCCGCTGTTGCGGGTGACACTGGTGCGCACCGACGAAGCGACGCATCACCTGATCTACACCTGTCATCACATCCTGATGGATGGCTGGAGCACCTCGCAGTTGTTCGGCGAAGTGTTGCAGCGCTACGCCGGTCTGGCCCCGGCCGCGCCCCAGGGGCGCTATCGCGACTATATCGAGTGGCTCGGCCAGCGTGATCAGCAGGCCAGCCGTGCGTTCTGGACGGCGGCGCTGGCCGACCTGGAAGAGCCGACGCGACTGGCCGGCGCCGTGTCGGGCGCGCCGCTGGCGGCAGTCGGTTACGCCGACCACGAGCATGTGTTCAGCGCGGCGTTGACCGCCGACCTGAACCGTTTTGCCCGTGAGCAGAAAGTCACCCTCAACACGCTGGTGCAGGCGGCGTGGCTGGTGCTGTTGCAGCGTTACACCGGTCAGGACAACGTGGCGTTCGGTGCCACCGTTGCCGGACGTCCCACTGACCTGCCGGGTGTCGAGCAGCAGATCGGCCTGTTCATCAACACCCTGCCGGTGGTGGCGGCGCCGTCCGCGGAAATCGTCGTCAGTCAGTGGTTGCAACAGGTGCAGGGACTCAATCTGGCGTTGCGCGAGCACGAACATACGCCGCTCTACGACATTCAGCGTTGGGCGGGAACCGGTGCCGGGGCGTTGTTCGACAGCCTACTGGTGTTCGAAAACTACCCGATGGCCGAAGCCCTGCAACAAGGCCCGGCCACCGGCCTGACGTTCTCGGCGATTCGTCGTCAGGAACAGACCAACTACCCACTGACGCTGGTGGCGGTCACCGGTCGCGAGCTGAGTCTGGGGATCAGTTACGATCAGGCCAGTTTCGCCGCGAACACAGTCGTTGCCTTGAGTGCGCAGCTGGAAAGCCTGCTGACGCAGTTCCTCGCCGATGCCGCTCAGCCACTCGGCGCGTTGCAATTGCTCGCAGCGCCGCAGCGCGAAGAGGCGATCAATTGGGGCAAGGCTGCCGTCACCGCGACGGACACTCGCACGGTGCTGGAACACATCGCCGCGCAACTGCAGCGGCAACCACAGGCGCAGGCCGTGGTGTTCGCCGAGCAATCGATCGATTACCAGAGCCTCGATAGCCGGGCCAATCGTCTGGCGCACAAACTGCAAACCTTGGGTGTCGGGCCGGAAGTGCGCGTGGGCGTGTGCATGCATCGCACCCCGGACATGCTCGTGGGCCTGCTGGCGATCCTCAAGGCCGGTGGCGCTTATGTGCCGCTGGATCCGGACTACCCGCAGGAACGGTTGCTGCACATGCTCGACGACAGTCACGCCGCCGTGCTGCTCACCGAACCCGCGGCGCAGGCGATGCTGCCTGAAGCGTTGAGTCCGCAGGTAGTGCTGGTGGATGAGGACGCGCTCTGCGAGTTCCCGTCTACCGCCCCGGTGGCGAAAGTGACGGCGCAGAATCTGGCGTATGTCATCTACACCTCGGGTTCCACCGGCAAGCCGAAAGGCGTGGCGATTACCCACGGCAACCTGTCGGCGCTGATTCAGTGGTCGGCGGGTGTGTATCGCGCAGAACAACTGCGCGGTGTGCTGGCGTCGACGTCGATCTGCTTCGACCTGTCGGTCTGGGAAATCTTCGTCACGCTGGCCTGCGGCGGTTGTCTGGTGCTGGCGGACAACGCACTGGCACTGGCCGATCTGCCGGGCCGCGAACAGGTCACCTTGATCAACACGGTGCCGTCGGCGATTGCCGCGCTGCAACGTGCCGGGCAGATTCCGCGCTCGGTCAAGACCATCAACCTGGCCGGTGAACCGCTCAAGCAAAGTCTGGTGGATACCTTGTATGCGAGCACCTCGGTGCAGCAGGTCTACGACCTGTATGGGCCGTCGGAAGACACCACGTATTCGACCTTCACCCTGCGTACGCCGCAAGGGCCGGCGAACATCGGCCGGCCGCTGGAAAACACCGTCGCGTACCTGCTCGACAGTCAGTTGCAGGTGCTGCCTGAAGGCGTGCCGGCCGAGCTGTACCTGGGCGGTGCCGGCGTGACCCGTGGCTACCTGATGAAGGCCGCGCTGACCGCCGAACGCTTTGTGCCGAACCCTTACGCCAGCAATGGCGAACGGCTGTACCGCAGCGGCGACCTGGTGCGTCAGGGCAGTGACGGCAACATCGAATACATTGGCCGCGCCGACCATCAAGTGAAGATTCGCGGGTTCCGTATCGAACTCAGCGAGATCGAGGCGCGGCTGCTGGAGCAGGCGGACATTGCTGAAGCGGTGGTGCTCGCCCAGGACGGTGCGGCCGGTAAACACCTGCACGCCTACGTCGTACCAGCGCAGCCGGTGGGCGATCAGGTCGCGTTGGCGGAACGCTTGCGCAGTGCTCTGGCCGCGCGCCTGCCGGCGCACATGGTGCCGGGGCACTTGCACCTGATTGACGCCATCCCGCTGACGCCTAACGGCAAGCTGGATCGCAAGGCGCTGATGACCCTGGGCGACAGTCCTGCGCAGCAGCAGTATCAGGCGCCACAGACCGATCTGCAGTGGGAAGTGGCGACGGTCTGGCAGGAGGTGCTGGAGGTCGAGCGCGTCGGGCTGGCGGACAATTTCTTCCAGCTCGGCGGGCACTCGTTGCTGGCCACGCTGGTGGTGACCCGGATCAAGGAACGTCTGGGTGACAAGGTGCCGCTCAAGGAGTTGTTTGAAACCGATACCCTCAAGGCGTTCTGTGCGCGGATCGAGGCCCTGCGTGTCGAAATGTCGCCCGTTCAGGATGAATTGGCTAAATCCCTGGAGGCCCTCAAACGTCTATCCCTCGATGATCTGGAAAAACTGATTTCTTGAGAGGGAAAAACGCGTGCAAGAGTTAATCGAGTCGGTAGGACAACTTTCGGCTAAGCAAAGAAAGGCTCTGGCGGTTCTGCTCAAGCAGAAAGGCGTCAACCTCTTTGACATTGCCCCGGTTTTCAAGCGCACGGCTGAAGAGCCGTTGCTGCTGTCCTACGCCCAGCAACGCCAGTGGTTTCTCTGGCAGTGGGCGCCGCACAGCGCGGCCTACAACATTCCGACGGCCCTGCGTTTGCAGGGGCCGCTGGATGTATCCGCGCTGGAGCGCAGCGTCCAGGCGCTGATCGAACGACACGAAACCTTGCGCACGGTGTTCACCCAGGAAACCGGACAACCCTTGCAAGTGGTCCTGCCCGCAGGCGCCTTTGCACTGGAGATCCAGCAACTGAGCGCTGAGTCGGCGAACGACCCTGAAGCGTCCATTCAGGCGTTCGTGCAGACCCAGAGCCAGAAAACTTTCGACCTGGAGCATGGCCCGCTGTTGCGCGCGGCGTTGCTGCAGGTCACCCCGAATGACCATGTCCTGGTGCTGACCCTGCACCACATTGTTTCCGATGGCTGGTCGCTGCAAGTGATGATCGAGGAACTGGTGCAGCTGTACGCCGGTTTCAATCTCGGGCACGCCGCCGGTCTGCCGGCGTTGCCGATTCAATACGCCGATTACGCCCTGTGGCAGCGGCAGTGGATGGAGGCCGGTGAGCAAGAGCGGCAACTGGCGTATTGGCAAGAGAAGCTGGGCGGTGAGCAGCCGGTGCTGGAACTGCCGATGGATCGTCCGCGTTCCATCGAGCAAAGCTTTGCCGGGGCCAGTCACAACCTGATTCTCGATCCGGCGCTGAGCGATGCGCTCAAGGCGTTCGCCCGTCAGGAAAACGTGACCCTGTTCGTGGTGTTGCTGGCCTCGTTCCAGGCGTTGCTGCACCGCTACAGCGGGCAGGCCGACATCCGCGTCGGCGTGCCGGTGGCCAACCGTGGGCGGGTGGAAATCGAGCGTCTGATCGGCTTCTTCGTCAACACTCAGGTGCTCAAGGCCAACATCGACGGGCAGATGCCGTTTGTCGATCTGCTGCGTCAGGTCAAACAGACTGCGCAGGAAGCCCAGGCCCATCAGGACTTGCCGTTCGAGCAATTGGTCGAAGCGCTGGAGCCGGGCCGCAGTCTGAGCCACAGCCCATTGTTCCAGGTGATGTTCAACCACCAGGCCGAACGCCGCGCGAGCGTCGAAACCCGCCTCAACGGCCTGAGCATCGAACCGCTGGAATGGCAAAGCCAGACGGCGCAGTTCGACCTGACCCTGAATACCACCGAGCAGGCTCACGGCATCGAGGCCGTGCTCAAGTACGCCACGGATCTGTTCGACGCCGCGACCATCGAGCGCCTGGCGCAACACTGGAGTGCGCTGTTGCGGGCGATTGTCGCCGAGCCGGGCCAGCGTATCGGGCAACTGCCGATGCTCGATGACGGCCAGCAGCAACAATTGCTCGCGCAGTGGAATCCGGCACGGCTGGAACAAACGGTCAAGCAGTGCATTCATCAAGTCATCGAAGCCCAGGCTGAACGTCATCCTGAAGCGATCGCGGTGACCTTTGACGGGCAGCGTCTGACCTACGCCGAGCTCAATCGCCGTGCCAACCAGTGGGCGCACGTGCTGATCGACCGTGGCGTCGGCCCGGACGTGCGCGTCGGTGTTGCCGTCGAGCGTTCGCTGGACATGATCGTCGCCATCCTCGCGGTGCTGAAGGCCGGTGGCGCGTATGTGCCACTGGACCCGGGTTACCCGGATGATCGGCTGAGCTACATGATCGCGGACAGCGGCATCCAGTGGCTGCTGACCCAGGGCCATCTGCTGGCGCAATTGCCGGTGCCAGCGGGACTGACCTGCCTGGATCTGAACCAGCCAGTCGCAGGCAGCCGCGACAGCAACCCGGTGTGCCTGACCACGCCGGACAATCTGGCCTACGTCATCTACACCTCGGGCTCCACCGGCAAACCGAAGGGCGCTTTGTTGCCGCACAGCAACGTCATTCGTCTGTTCAGTGCCACTGAGCACTGGTTCGATTTCGGCCCGCAGGACAGCTGGACGCTGTTCCATTCCTACGCCTTCGACTTCTCGGTCTGGGAGATTTTCGGTGCGCTGCTCTACGGCGGCAAACTGGTGGTGGTGCCCCACGACGTCAGCCGTTCCCCGGAAGATTTCTACACCCTGCTGTGCGATGAAAACGTCACCGTGCTGAACCAGACGCCATCGGCATTCAAGCCGTTGATGCAGGTGGCCAGCGAGTCGTCACGCGATAACGCCCTGCGTTATGTGGTGTTCGGTGGCGAGGCCCTCGAAGTGCAGAGCCTGCGCCCGTGGTTCGAACGTTTCGGCGACCGCGCGCCAACGCTGATCAACATGTACGGCATCACCGAAACCACCGTGCACGTGACCTACCGGCCATTGTCGCTGGCCGACTTGCAGCAGAGCCACAGCAGCCCGATCGGTGAGCCGATCGTCGACCTGTCGTGGTACTTGCTCGACAACGCGCTGAACCTGGTGCCGCAAGGCTGCATCGGCGAGCTATACATCGCCGGCGCCGGTCTGGCCCGTGGTTATCTGAATCAGGCCGGCATGAGCGCGACGCGGTTTGTTCCGGACCCGTTCAATCCGCAGGCCGGTCAACGCCTGTATCGCACCGGTGACCTGGCGCGGTTGCGCGGCGACGGTGTGATCGAATACATCGGCCGCATCGACCATCAGGTGAAGATCCGCGGTTTCCGAATCGAGCTGGGAGAAATCGAAGCGCAACTGCTCAAGCACCCCGCAGTGCGGGAAGCGGTGGTGCTGGCGGTCGACGGTCTCAGTGGTCAGCAACTGGCAACCTGGATCGTCGCCAACGAGGCGCTGGATGCCGAAGGGCAGGGCGCGCTGCGCGATTCGATCAAAGCACACTTGCGCGAATCGCTGCCCGATTACATGGTTCCGGTCAGTTGGGCGTTCCTCGAGCGTCTGCCGCTGACGGCCAACGGCAAGCTTGATCGCAAGCAACTGCCGCAGCCGGACGTCGCCCAGGTGCAGGAAGCCTACGCCGCACCGCGCAACGAACTGGAACAGCGTCTGGCCGATATCTGGCAGGACGTGTTGAAGGTCGAGCGCGTCGGTCTCAACGACAATTTCTTCGAGCTGGGTGGCGATTCGATCATTTCGATTCAGGTGGTCAGTCGCGCCCGTCAGGCGGGTATTCGCTTCACCCCCAAAGACATCTTCCAGCACCAGACCGTGCAGCGTCTGGCAACTGTCGCGCAACAGAGCGATGCGGTGCAGACGCAACAGGGCGACGTGCTCGGCGATGCGGTTCTGACGCCGATTCAGCATTACTTCTTCACCAGCGACATCCCGGCGCGGCATCACTGGAACCAGTCGATCCTGCTGACCCCGGCCACGGCGCTGCAAGCGGCACCGCTGGAACAGGCGCTGCTGCACCTGCAACGGCACCATGACGCGCTGCGCCTGCGTTATCGCCAGACCGGCGATGGCTGGCAGCAGAGCCATGCGCCGGCGGATCAGGCGCAAGCGTTGCTGCGTACTGTCACGCTGGATGACAGTGCGGCATTGCCGGCGCTGTGCCTGGAGTTGCAGCGCAGTCTCGATCTGTTCGACGGCCCGCTGATGCGTGCGGCGCTGGTCGATCTGCCGGACGCCAGCCAGCGCTTGCTGCTGGTAATCCATCACCTGGTGGTTGATGGCGTGTCGTGGCGGATCCTGCTGGAAGATCTGCAAATCGCCTATCAACAACTGAGCGGCGGGCAGGCTGTGGTGCTGCCGGCCAAGACCAGCGCGTTCAAGGATTGGGGGCAGCGTCTGCAAGCCCATGCCCGCAGTGCGGCGCTGGACAGTCAACTCGACTACTGGCGCGGGCAGTTGCGCGACGTCTCGGTCGAGCTGCCGCTGGACAACCCGCAAGGCCGATTGAGCAACCGTTTCGAGCGCAGCGTCGACACCCGACTGGATGCCGAACGTACCCGTCAGTTGTTGCAACAGGCCCCCGCGGTCTATCGCACCCAGGTCAATGATCTGCTGCTGACGGCACTGGCCCGTGTGTTGTGCCAGTGGACAAACACGGACAGCGCGCTGGTGCAGCTTGAAGGTCACGGTCGTGAAGACCTGTTCGACGATGTCGACCTGAGCCGCACGGTGGGCTGGTTCACCAGCATGTTTCCGGTGCGCCTGACCCCCGGCGCCAGTCTCGAAGCGTCGATCAAGGGCATCAAGGAGCAACTGCGCGCGATCCCCGACAAAGGCATCGGTTATGGATTGCTGCGTCATCTGGGCAGCGCCGAGGCCCAGGCGGCACTGAACGGGCTGGCGCAACCGAAAGTCACGTTCAATTACCTCGGCCAGTTCGACAACAACTTCGACGCCGACGCCCTATGGGTGCCGGCCACCGAAGACAAGGGCGCCGGTCAGGATGAAAACGCGCCGATGGCCAACTGGCTGACCATCGATGGCCGGGTCTATCAGGGCCAGCTGAGCCTGACCTGGACCTACAGCGGCGACGTGTTCGTAGAGGCGACGATCAATGCGCTGGCTCGCGCTTATGAAGTGGCGCTGGGCGAGTTGATCGACCATTGCCTGAGCCATTCGAGCGGTGGTTTGACGCCGTCCGACGTGCCGCTGGCCGGGTTGTCCCAGGCGCATCTGGACAGCCTGCCGATTGCCGCTCAGCGCATCGAAGACATCTATCCGCTGGCGCCGATGCAGCAGGGCATTCTGTTTCACAGCCTGTACGACGCCGATGCCAGCGCCTACGTCTATCAGATGCTGCTGGATATCGACGGCCTCGATGTGGCGCGTTTCCAGCAAGCCTGGCAGCGCGTGGTGGATCGCCATGAAGTGCTGCGCGCCGGGTTCATCTGGGGCCGCGAGGGTCTCGATGCACCGCTGCAAGTGATCAATCGGCAGTTGACCCTGGAGATGCCGGAAGTCGATGTGCGCGGTGTGGCGGATCTGCCGGCGGTGCTTGAGGCTCGAGCGCAGGCCGACCGCGAGCGCGGTTTTGATCTGCAGAATCCGCCGCTGTTGCGCCTGTGCCTGTTGCGCACTGCGGATGAACGTCATCGATTGATTTTCACCTGCCACCACATTCTGATGGACGGCTGGAGCAACTCGCGGATGTTCGGCGAGGTGTTGCAGGATTACGCCGGTCAGCCGGTGTCGAGTGCGCAGGGCCGCTACCGCGATTTCCTGGTGTGGCTGCAAGGTCAGGACAAAGCCGCCGCCCAGGATTTCTGGCGCGGGCAACTGGCTGCGCTGGAGGCGCCGACCCGCCTGGCTTCGGCCTGCCACGGTGCTACGGTGCCGGGGCCGGGCAAGCAGATGCATCGTCTGCATTTCGATGCGGCCTTCACCCGGCGCCTGAACGCGTTCTCGCGTCAGCAGCAAGTGACCCTCAACAGTCTGGTGCAAGCCGCGTGGCTGCTGGTGTTGCAGCGTTACACCGGGCAGGCCACGGTGGCCTTTGGCGCGACCGTGTCGGGGCGTCCGGTGGATCTGCCGGGCATCGAGCAGCAATTGGGGCTGTTCATCAACACCTTGCCGGTGATCGCCAGCCCGCAGGCGACCGTCAGCGTCGGCGACTGGGTGCGCAGCGTGCAGGACAAGAACCTGCTGCTGCGTGACTACGAGCAGACCCCGTTGCAGGACATCCAGCGTCTGGCCGAACTGAGCGGCGAAGCGCTGTTCGACACCTTGCTGGTGTTTGAAAACTACCCGGTCTCCGAAGCGCTGGAGGCCAACCCCGGTGGGTTGCGTTTCGGCGGTCTGGAACACCGCGAGCAAACCAACTACGGCCTGACCCTGATTGCCGGGGCCAGCGACGTGTTGAATCTGGACTTCAACTACCTCACCGAACACTTCGCCGAGCGCAGCGTGCTGGGCCTGGCGGCGCATCTGCAAGAGGTGCTGCGTCAGTTCCTCGAGGCGCCGCAGCGTTGCCTGGGCGAGATCGGTCTGTTGCCGCTGGCCGAACGTCAGACCCTGGCGCAATGGAACGACAATCACGCCGCCTATGCAGAGCAACGCCTCATTTCGCAGAGCTTCGAAGCGCGGGTGGCGATGCATCCGCAAGCGCAGGCACTGAGTCATGCCGGTGTGGCGCTGAGCTATGCCGAACTCAACCGACGTGCCAATCAGTTGGCCCGTCATCTGCTGGCGCTCGGGGTCGGCCCGGAAATCCGCGTGGGCGTGGCGATGCCGCGTTCGGCGGAACTGGTGATCGGCCTGATGGCGGTGCTCAAGGCCGGCGGCACTTATGTGCCGCTGGACCCGGATTATCCGGCGGATCGGGTCGCGTACATGCTCGACGACAGCCAGGCGAAAGTCCTGCTGACGCAACAGTCGCTGCTGGCGCAATTGCCGCAGACCGATGCGCAAGTGGTGTTGGTCGAGGCGGGTGGGCAGGCGTTTGCCGGGCAGTCGCCGGACAATCTGCCGGCGCGGGGCGATAGCGCCAATCTGGCTTACGTGATCTACACCTCTGGTTCCACCGGCAAACCGAAGGGCGTGGCCATCGCCCATCGCAACGTGCAGGCGCTGATTCACTGGTCCGCCGAGGTCTACAGTGAAGACGACCTGCAAGGCGTGCTGGCCTCGACGTCGGTGTGCTTCGATCTGTCGGTGTGGGAGATTTTTGTCACCCTCGCGCGCGGCGGTTCGCTCGTCATGGCGCGCAATGCGCTGGAACTGCCGGACTTGCCGGAGCGTGATCAGGTGCGCCTGATCAACACCGTGCCGTCGGCGATTGCCGCGCTGCAACGCGCCGGGCACATTCCGCCCGGCGTGCGCATCATCAACCTCGCCGGCGAGCCGCTGAAGCAGGGCCTGGTCGACACGCTCTATGGCGAAACCTCGGTGGCCCACGTCTATGACCTGTACGGGCCGTCGGAAGACACCACCTATTCGACCTGGACCCGCCGCGAGGCCGGTGGTCAGGCGAACATCGGCCGGCCGCTGGCCAACACCTCGGCGTACCTGCTCGACGGCCAATTGCAGGCGGCGCCGATTGGCGTGGCGGCCGAGCTGTATCTGGCCGGCGACGGCATCACCCGCGGCTATCTGTTCCGCCCGGGGCTGACCGCCGAACGTTTCGTGCCCAATCCGCTGTCGACCCGCGGCGAGCGCATGTACCGCACCGGCGACCTGACCCGCTTCACGGATGACGGCCGGATTGAATACGTCGGACGCATCGACCATCAGGTCAAGGTGCGTGGTTTCCGCATCGAACTGGGTGAAATCGAAGCGCGTCTGCTTGCCCAGGACAGCGTGCGCGAAGGTGTGGTGCTGGCGGTGGATGGCCATAGCGGGCAGCAACTGGTGGCGTATGTGGTGCCGAGCGACAGCGGCCTGAGCCTCAAGGAGCAGGACGATCTGAGTGAAGCGTTGCAGTTCGCACTCAAGGCGCATCTGCCGGATTACATGGTGCCTGCGCAGTGGCTGTTCCTCGAGCAGCTGCCGCTGACGCCAAACGGCAAACTTGACCGCAAGGCTCTGCCCGCACCGGACGCCAGCCAGGCGCAACGTGAATACGTGGCAGCGTCGACGCCACTGGAGCAACAACTGGCCGACGTCTGGCAGGACATTCTCAAGATCGAACGCGTCGGCGTCACCGATAACTTCTTCGCCCTCGGCGGCGATTCGATCATCTCGATTCAACTGGTCAGCCGCGCGCGTCAGCAGGGGATTCGGTTCACCCCGAAAGACCTGTTCCAGCAGCAGACCGTGCAGAAACTCGCGGCCGTGGTCTCGGTGGATGACGACTCGGCGGGCGACACTGCAGTGGATTATCCATTGGCCCAACTGGATCAGGCGCAGCTCGACGCGCTGCCGGTACCGGCGCAGATGATCGAGGACGTTTACCCGCTGTCGCCCATGCAGGAGGGCATGCTTTTCCACACGCTGTCGGACAACGGCAGCAGCCTTTACGTCCAGCAGGTCAGCCTGCCGATCAAGGGCCTGGACGTGGAGCGCTTCCGTCAGGCGTGGGAATTCGTGATCGTCCGGCAGGCGATTCTGCGGACCAGTTTCCATTGGCAGGATGGCCTGGTGAAACCGTTGCAGGTGGTGCATCGCCACGCCCCGTTGCAGATGCAGGTGCTCGACTGGCGTGAACGGGAAACCAGCGAAGAGCTGATTGCCCGGTTCGCCAGCGATGACCGCGCGCTCGGTTTTGATCTGGCCGAGGCGCGTTTGCAGCGGATAACCCTGCTGCGCCTGAGCGACGATCAATACCAGATGATCTGGACCAGCCACCATATCCTGATGGACGGCTGGAGCAGTTCGCGCCTGTTCGGCGAGGTTTTGCAGTATTACGCCAAGGGCGAAATCATCGGCGAGAACGGTCGTTACCGCGACTTCATCGCCTGGTTGCAGGCGCAGGACCAGGACGCTCAGGAGCTGTTCTGGAAGGCGCGTCTGGCCGTGGTCAACGAGCCGACGGCGCTGAGCCAGGCGATGCATCCGCGCCACAGCGCCGATGTTTCCGGCCACGATGCGATCTACTCGAACTGGGACAAGGCGCAAACCGAACAACTGCTGCAGTTCTGCCGCGACCTGCGCATCACCCCCAACACCTTGATTCAGGGCGCGTGGCTGCTGCTGTTGCAACGCTACACCGGGCAGCAGACGGTCACCTTCGGCGCTACGGTGTCGGGGCGTCCGGAAAGTCTGGCGAATGTCGGCAACATGCTCGGCCTGTTCATCAACACCTTGCCGATCATTCAGACGCCGCAAGCGCATCAGCGCGTGGCCGACTGGCTCGGTGAAGTGCAGGCCTATAACCTCGACATCCGCGATTACTCCCAGGCGCCACTGGCCGATGTACAGCGCTGGTCCAACCTCGGCGGCCAGGCCCTGTTCGACAGCATTGTGGTGTTCGAGAACTTCCCGATCGACGATCGCCTGCAAGAAGAAAACGACACCGACCTGACCTTCGGCAAATCCATCGGCCACGGCGTGACCAACGTGCCGATGGACCTCGCGGTGATGCTCGGTGACGAGTTGTCGATCGAATACCTGTATCTGCGCAGCCACTTCAGTGCCGAAGCGGTTCTGGGTATTCGCCAGACCATGGAAAACACCCTCGCGGCGATGATGGCCGCGCCGTACGAGCGCCTTGGCAACCTGCAGCGCCTGAGCCGCGAACAATGGCAAGCGGCGCAGGCCTGGAGCGCCGAACCGGCGCACAACCATCAGGCAGCGTTGTTGCCGGAGTTGATCAGCCGCCACGCGCAACAACAGCCGCAGGCCATTGCCTTGCAATGCGCGGGGATGAGCCTGAGCTACGCCGAACTCGAGCAGCGCGCCAATCGTCTGGCTCACTGCCTGATCGAACACGGTGCCGGCCCGGAAGTGGTGATCGGCGTCGCCTTGCCGCGCTCGCTGGAGATGGTGGTCAGCTTCCTCGCGGTGCTCAAGAGCGGGGCGGCGTACGTGCCGCTGGACATCGAGTACCCGCCGGAGCGTCTGGCGTACATGATCGAAGATTCGGGCATGGCGCTGTTGCTGACCCAGAGCAGCCTGCGTGCGACGTTGCCGGCGCCGCAGGGTTTGCTGCGTCTGGAAATCGATCACCTCGATGAGCGCCGCTATGCCGCTCACGCCCCCGACAGCCGCGTTCACGAGCAGGGCCTGGCGTATCTGGTCTACACCTCCGGTTCCACCGGGCGGCCGAAAGGCGTTGCGGTGACCCAAGGCCCGCTGAGCATGCACTGCCAGGCGATTGCCGAGCTGTATGAAATGGATGCCAGCAGTTGCGAGCTGCACTTCATGTCGTTCGCTTTCGACGGCGCCCATGAGCGTTGGCTCAGCACCTTGTACAGCGGCGGTCGCCTGGTGATTCGCGACGGTTGCCTGTGGACACCGGAGCAGACCTACGAGGCGTTGCACGAATACGGCATCACCATTGCCTGCTTCCCGCCGGCCTACCTCAAGCAGCTGGCCGAATACGCCGCCGCCAGTGGTATCTCACCGCCACCGGTGCGCATCTATTGCTTTGGCGGTGACGCGGTACCGGATCAGACGTTCGAGCAGGTCAAGGCGGCGCTGCGTCCCGAGTACTTCACCAACGGCTATGGCCCTACCGAAACCGTGGTCACGCCGATGCTCTGGAAAGTCCCGGTGAGTCAGCATTGCGAAGCGGCGTATGCGCCGATCGGCCGCGCCGTTGGTGCGCGTTCGCTGTACGTGCTGGATGAAGACCTGAACCCGTTGCCGCCAGGTTTTGCCGGCGAGTTGTACATCGGTGGCTATGGCGTCGCCCGCGGCTATCACGGGCGTCCCGACCTGACCTGCGAGCGTTTCGTGCCGAACCCGTTCGCCGCGGGTGAGCGCCTGTATCGCAGCGGCGACCTGGTGCGCCTGCGTGCGGACGGCGTGGTCGATTACGTCGGGCGCATCGACCATCAGGTCAAGGTGCGCGGCTTCCGCATCGAACTGGGTGAAGTCGAGGCGAGTCTGCGACAGTTGCCGGCGGTCACCGATGCACTGGTGATCGCCCGGGACAATGCGTCGGGCAAACAGCTGATCGGTTACGTGGTGACCGAAGCCGGGCAGGACATGGGCGATGAACTCAAGGCCGGGCTGCGGGCGTCGTTGCCGGAATACATGGTGCCGGCGCAGATCGTTTGCCTGGACGCTTTCCCGGTCACACCCAACGGCAAACTCGATCGCAAGGCGTTGCCGGAGCCTGAGTTCAAAACCGAAGAATACGTCGCTCCGCGCAACGAGCAGGAAACCTTGCTCGCGCAAATCTGGGCTCAGGTGTTGCAGGTCGAGCAGGTGGGCATCTGCGACAACTTCTTCGAACTGGGCGGCGACTCGATTCTGAGCCTGCAGGTGATTTCCCGGGTGCGTAACCACCCGACGCTGAACATGGAGCTCAAACTGCGCGATCTGATGCGCTATCAGACCATCGCCGGCATCGTCGAGCAGGAAGTGGCGAAGGAGGGCGGCCAGCCACCGGCGACGGACCTCACGCAGGTGGCAGCGGAGGGCACGTTCAACCTGCTGCCGATTCAGGAGTGGTTCTTTGCCGAGGACATGGCCGAGGCGCATCACTACAACCAGTCGCTGCTGCTGAGCGCGCGCCAGCCGCTGGATCTGGATGCGCTGGAGCAGGCGCTGGGCTGGATCGAAAAACATCACGACTCGTTGCGTCTGCGTTTCTCCCGCGAAGGCGGGCGCTGGGTGCAACGCTACTGTGAGCTCGATGAACAGGGTGAAGCGTTGCTCTGGCGTCGTGAAGCCGCGAACAGCGAGCAGGTCGAAACGCTGGCCAACCTCGCCCAGCGCAGCCTGAAACTCGACGCCGGGCCGGTCTGGCGAGTGATGCATGTCGCCATGCCCGAGGGGCAGGCGCGACTGCTGGTGGTGATCCATCACCTGGTGGTCGACACGGTGTCGTGGCGGATTCTGCTGGACGACTTGAAGGTCGCCTACGAAGCCTGCGTGCAAGGGCTGCAACCGCAGCTGCCGATTCGCACCAGCAGCTACCGTTCGTTTGCCGAGGCATTGCAGGCCCAGGCGCCAGTGATTGCCGAGCAGGAACTGGGCTGGTGGCTGGAGCAATTGGATCAGCCGGGTGTCGATCTGCCGTGCGACAACCCGCGCGGCAAAAACCTCGTGCGCCAACAAGCGCAGGCGCGCCTCAAGCTGTCACGCGAGCACACCGAGCAACTGCTCAAACAGGCGCCAGCGGTGTACGGCACGCAGATCAACGATCTGCTGCTGTCGGCGCTCAGCCGCACGTTGTGCCGCTGGAGTCAGCAGCCGTCGGCGCTGATCCTGCTCGAAGGGCATGGTCGCGAAGACCTGTTCGAGACCCTCGACCTGAGCCGCAGTCTGGGTTGGTTCACCAGTATGTTCCCGGTACGTCTGCGTCCGGACAGCGAGGACATCGGCCGCTCGATCGTCGATGTGCAGGCGCAATTGGCAGCGGTTCCGCAGAAGGGCATCGGCTACGGCGTGTTGCGCCATCTGGCGGGGGCCGAGGTGTCTCGGCAACTGGCGGATCTGCCGCAGGCGCGCGTCACGTTCAATTACCTGGGGCAGTTCGACCAGAGCTTCGACGAGCAGGCATTGCTGGTGCCGGCACTGGAGGAGACCGGTGACAACTACAGCCTGAAGGCGAACCTGGGTAACTGGCTGGAAATTGTCGGCCAGGTCTATGACGGTCAGTTGGCCTTGCGCTGCATCTACAGCAGCCAGCGCTATCGCGCCGGGACCATGGATGCGTTGATGAACGATTACCAGCGCGAGCTGGAGGCGTTGATCGAGCATTGCATGGCACGCACGGTCTGATCGCCGGGCACTCGGTCATTTTGGGGCGTTGCCGAGGCGCGCCCCTTTTTTGCTTATACAAGGATCTTAGCGATGTCGTTACACCCTGACCTGGAAGCCTTTCTCGACCTGGCCCAAGACAGCCAGGACGCCGGCCTGCCGGCCATGCACCAGATGACCCCGAGCGAGGCCCGTGCCACCTTCGAGCAGACCACCGCGCAACTGCGCTGGGCTGCGCCTTCGGATCTGTCGGTGACGCAGATCGACATGGCGACCCGGGACGGCACGCCTTTGGCGTTGCGACTTTATCGGCCGAACGGCGCCGTCACGCCGCTGCCGGTGCTGGTGTATTTCCACGGTGGCGGATTCGTCGTCGGCAGCCTCGATTCCCACGACGGTGTGTGCCGCGAGTTTTGCCAGCGCACGCCTTGCGCGGTTTTGTCGGTCGGTTATCGACTGGCGCCCGAGCATCGTTTTCCTGCGGCCCTGGAAGATGGCGAAAACGCCTTGTCGTGGCTGGCGGAAAACGCCACAAGCCTCGGCCTCGACACCACGCGCGTAGCGTTCGGCGGCGACAGCGCCGGCGCCACACTGGCCACCGTGCTGGCGATACAGGCAGTCGTACAACCGCAAACCGTAGCCATCGCGCCCAAGGCGCAGTTGCTGTGTTATCCGGTCACCGATGCTTCACGCCCCCACGATTCGCGCCTGCTGTTCGGCGAAGGTTACTTGCTGGAAAACGAAACGCTGGACTGGTTCTATCAGCACTACGCGCGCAGCCCGCACGACTGTCTGGACTGGCGTTTTTCGCCGTTGCTGACGGAGGATCTGCGTGGGGTCGCACCGGCTATTGTGCTGTTGGCCGGGTTTGATCCGTTGCTCGATGAAGGGCAGGCTTATGTCGATAAATTGCGTGCTCACGGGGTGAGGGTTGAGCTCGAACATTGTCCGGGGTTGACCCATGATTTGCTGCGTATGGCTGCGGTCATGCCTGATGTGTTGCAGGTGCATGAAGATTTGAGCAGGGCGTTGGGGCGGTTGTTGGGGTGATGCTTTGGTTGGGGTGATGCCTTGGTTGGGGTGAATATCCGTTGCTGCGGTTACGGCCTCCTATGGTTCCGCCCTTACG